>NZ_KV795563.1:0-17739 GCF_001809035.1 Eikenella sp. HMSC061C02 | reverse complement strand
ATCCCCACTGCCTGGCTGCGCCATCAGCATATCTCCCTCGCTGGCGACTACCTCCCCCCGCGCTACCCCGCCACGCTGGAAGCCGCCGTGCAAAGCGGTCGGCAGGCTGCAGCTTTGTTGTTGAAAGATGCGGGGTGAGGAGAAACATCCTGAAAGAGAAACTTATACGAGGCTGAAAGTAGGCTAAACTCGTTTTAGTTTTCAGGAAGCCTGCTCCGTGTATGTTTTGTTTACCCTTGCGCCTCCTGCCGGCGCGGGGCACTTCCTTTTCTTTGCTTCGCCAAAGAAAAGGAAGCAAAAGAAAGGCGACTGCGGACACAGGTTTGGCTTTGCCAAACTTCCCTCACTCCGCGCGGTTTTTCGGGCGGGCTCGCAACTTGCGGCTTCGCCGCTTCGAACATGCAAGCCCTTATTCCCCGAAAAACTGCGCTCCGTTCGGCTGTGTCAGCAGAGAAAAGCACAGCTCAACCTTTGATACTAGAAAGCCTATATCTAGTTTTTCAAGAGTTTTAATTGGGTTTCAGATTGAATTGTTGGATATGGAGTTTTTGGTATTAATAAAGGCTACCTGAAAGTGCAGCGCAGCGAAGTTTCTGCGAAGCTAAAATTTTCAGGTAGCCTCTATCGGGCAGCCAACGCTGCTATTTGCCTGAGCCGATTTTGCTTTCCTTGCCGCTGAGCAGGTTTTGGATATTGCTGCGGTGACGCAGCAGCACCAGCGCGGCAATCACGGCAATGGCGGCCTGCCAGGAAGGCTGTTGCACCAGAAACATGGCGGCCAGCGGGCTGATTACGGTGGCGGTGAGTGCGGCCAGTGAAGAAATTTTCAGCCCGAAGGCCATCATTAGCCACACCGCCGCGCAAATCAGCGCCACTGGCCACGACAAAGCCAGCAGCACGCCCAGTGCGGTGGCCACGCCCTTGCCGCCCTTGAAGCCGAAAAACAGCGGCCACATATGCCCCGCCAAGACCGCCACGGCCACGGCAGCCACCACTTCGTCGGCCAGGCCAAAATACGATTGCAGCCATCGTGCGAGCAGCACGGCCACCAGGCCTTTGAGCGCGTCGCCCAAGAGCGTGAGCGCGGCGGCTTTTTTGCGGCCGCTGCGCAAAACATTGGTGGCGCCCGGGTTGCCCGAGCCGTAGCTGCGCGGGTCGTCCAGCCCGTAGAATTTGGATACGATAACGGCAAACGAGAGCGAGCCGATTAAGTAGGCGGCGACCACAGCGGCCAAGCCCCACACAGACAAGATGTCAGCCATAAGATTTTTTCACATTCAAACAAACGAGCCGGATTCTATCACGAGGACAAGCACAGCATGGATACCGTTTTTCTGCACGGCCTAAAAGCCCAAACCCTAATCGGTGTTTTCGACTGGGAGCGCCGCCAGCCGCAAACCGTGCTGCTGGATATCGACATCCGCGCCGATTTGGGTGCGGCGGAAAAGAGCGACAACGTGGCCGATACGATCAGCTACGCCGAGGCGGCGGAGCTGGTAACGGCGGCCTTGGCCGGCCAACAGTTTTTCCTGCTGGAAGCGCTGGCAGGCTATGTGGCGCAGCTGCTGCTCAAGCATTTCCCTTCTTGCGAGAGCGTGCGGATTAAGGCGGTGAAACCCGGCATCCTGCCCGGCGTGGCATCGGTGGGCGTAGTGATGGAGCGAGGCAGGGTAGAGGCTACCTGAAAAGATATAGTGGATTAAAACCAGAATGCTACGGCGTTGCCTTGCCGTACTGGTTGTACTGTCTGCGGCTCGCCGCCTTGCCCATTCTGATTTTAATCCGCTATAGCCAAAGTATTTTCCACTCTGCTAAGAGAGCGAACACGATATGCAGTGCATTGCTTCAGCCATCTCGCCGTTTAAACTTCGCCTAAGCTGTGCTTTCAGGTAGCCTCACAAATAAAAAAGCCGTCTGAACATTCAGACGGCTTTTGGTTTATTTCATAAAGTTTTTCAGCAGCATGGAAGCCACATCGTCCAGGCCGAAGCCGTCTGCGTCTTGCGTGCTGCCGTTGGGGGTGGCGTGGTCTACCAGGTTGGGCAGGATTTTGGCCAGCATCTCGCTTGCCTGGTTGGCATCCACGCCGAATTTCTGCGCCAGCTGGTTGACGGTGTCGCTGCCCAGCGCCTGTTGCAATTGGCTGCCGGACACGGGCATATTGCCGGACTGGTTGGAAACCCAGCTGCTGATGGCATCACCCAAGCCGCCTTGTTGCAGCTGGCTGATCAGGTTGCCCACGCCGCCGTGCTGTTTCACCAAATCCATCGCCATATCGGTGAGCGAGCCTTGGCCGCCGTCTTTGCCGCCCAGCATCTGGCTGGCCGCGTTCATCAGATTATCCATTAAAGCCATGATTTTTCCTTGTGTTTGTGTGAAAAGGGGCGCAGTGTAGCAAAGTTTGGGCGGCAGGGTGCGGGTTTAACCGAATTTAGCGGATGCAAAATGCGGGCGGCCATAAAAACAGCCGGCTGCCGCCGGCCGTTTGCCTGTTGTTTAACGGAATACCATGCCGCCGTCGGTGAGGATGGTTTGGCCGGTGATGTAGTCGGCGTCTTCCGAAGCCAGGAAGGATACCAGGTTGGCCACGTCTTCCGGCTGTTGCGGCCGGCCGGCGAGGATGCCTTTGGTAAATTCGTTCCACGCCTGTTTCGGCTGGTAGCCCTTGTGTTCTACGAATGCGGCGTCGATGCGCTCCCACATGGGGGTGTCGGCCACGCCCGGGCAATAGGCGTTCACGCGGATGTTGTAGGGGGCGAGTTCTTTTGCGGTGGAATGGGTGAACGAGCGTACCGCGTGCTTGGTGGCGCAATACAGGCTCAGCATTTCGTAGGATTCGTGGCCGGCGATGCTGCATGCGTTGATGATTTTGCCCACGCCCTGCTGTTTTTTCATTTGTTCGGCGGCGGCCTGCGTGCCGAAAATCACGCCCTTGATGTTGATGCCCAACACCCGGTCGATTTCATTTTCGTTCAGGCTCAAGAATGTGCCGACCGATTCTACGCCCGCGTTGTTGACAAACACGTCCACCCGCCCGAAGGCCTTGACTGCTTCGGCCACCAGGCGGAACTGGTCTTCCCGGCTGGCGGAATTGCCCTTTACGGCGATATTTTCAAACCCGGCGGCATCGAATTCCGCTTTAACCTTGTTCAGGTTGTCGGCGTTGATGTCGTGCAGCACCACGCGGAAGCCGTCTTTGGCCAAACGGGTGGCGATTGCTTTGCCCAAACCTGCGGCGGAACCGGTAACTACGGCTACTTTTTTCACATCGGTCATGGTAGATCTCCTTTTCGGGTGGGAATGCGGCCGTATGCCTTTGCGGCACGGCCGGCGAATGCCAGCCGCCCGAACAAGCGGACGGATGGCGGAAAGGGGGAATTTGAAATCTAAATGTGTGGTGTGTATCTGCATGAACAATGGCAGTAAAGTACCAAAAATCATAACAGATGTAAACAAAAGGGCAACAGATTGGTTTGCTTGGAAAATTTTATGCAGTTGGCAAAATCGGGTGAGGCTGTGGGCAGGGCTCGGGCAGTAAGGAGGAGCAACGCGTTAGGAAGGAGCAAGATACATAAAATCAGTTTATTGCGTGTTCCCAGATATAAGGGTATTTTTCAGATAGCCTTTTTCTCAATTAAAAACAGCCGCTTCAGGCTACCTGAAACGGCTGTGGTTTTATCCGCGTTGCTTATTTGGCGGTAGATGCGCCAGAGGCGGCTGCTGCAGAAGCGGCTGAAGCGGCGGCTGCACCTTCACCCCATACGGCAGGATATTTGTAGCCGACGAAGCGTTTGTGCGCGTAGTCTTTGAATTCTTGGGAATTGTAGGCGGCGGTTACGTCTTGTACCCATTGTGCGTCTTTATCGGCAGTGCGCACGGCAGACCAGTTGATGTAGGCGAAGCTGGGCTCTTGGAACAGGGCTTCGGCCAGTTTCATACCGGAAGACATAGCGTAGTTGCCGTTTACGATGGCGAAGTCTACGTCTTGGCGGCTACGCGGCAGGTTAGCGGCTTCCATTTCCACGAATTCGATATTTTTGGTGTTTTCAGCAATATCGGTGCGGGCGGCGCGCAGCGGGTCGATACCCTCTTTCAGTTTAATCCAGCCCAGGTTGTCAAGCATTACCAAAGCGCGGGCGAGGTTGGACGGATCGTTGGGGATGGAAACGGAGCTGCCGTTTTTCACCTGATCCAGTGCGGTGAGCTTGCCCGGGTAGATGCCCAAAGGAGCAGTCGGCACTTGGAATACTTCGGTCAGGTCGAGGTTGTGTTCGGCCTTGAAGGAGTCCAGATAAGGTTTGTGCTGGAAAATGTTGATGTCGATCGCACCCTCGGCCAGTGCCTGGTTGGGGGTAACGTAATCGGGGAACTCGGTAAGGGTAACAGTGTAGCCCTGTTTTTCCAGCATGGGCTGGATTTGGTCTTTAATCATGTCGGCAAAGTCGCCCGGGGTGGTGCCGAAGCGGATTTCCCGCTTGGCTTCGGCGGCTGGCTGGCTGCCGGCAGATGCGGCAGATGCTTGTGCACCGCTGCCGCTGTCTTGTCCGCCGCAGGCGGCCAGGGTCATGCCCAGCACGGCGGCGCAGGTGAGTTTCCATAATGCTTTCATTGAGTGTCTCCTTATACAATGGATAAACAGGTTGAGAAAAAACGGATTAGCGTTTGTCTAAACGGGCGGCTAAATGGTTGCCGAGCGTTTGGATGCAGACCACTAAGGCCGAGAGTAGGGCTACTACTGCCCACAACACATCAGCCATATAGCGCTGATGGCCGTAACGGATGCCAAGGTCACCCACGCCGCCGCCGCCGATTAAGCCGGCAGCGGCACTGGTGCCCAGCGTGGCAATAATCAGGATGGCAATGCTGCGTACGAGGCCGGCACGGGCTTCGTTGAGCAAAACTTTGGTGATGATGGTCATGGGTTTGGCACCCATGGCCAGCGCGGCTTCCACCACACCTTTAGGCACTTCGGCCAAATTTTGTTCCACCAGCCGCGCAAAATAAAACATGGCGGCCACGCTGAGCGAAATAGAGGCGGCCACCGGGCCGAATGTGGTACCCATGATCATGCGGGTGGGTTTCATCATCACAATCATGAGGATGACGAAGGGGAAGGCGCGGATAAAGTCGATGGTGAAGCCTAAAATATGGTTCACGCGGCGGTTGGCAAAAATCTGATTTTTACCGGTGGTGTAGAGCCATACTCCGAGCAGGCCACCGATGATGATGCTGACAATGCCGGAAATGCCAAGCATGATGGCGGTTTCGCCGAAGGCCTTGTAAAACTCCGGCCGCAGGCGCATCAGATTTTCCCAAATATCGTATTGCTGCCCCATTTCAATCCTCCTGTACCAATTCGCGCCCGATGTCGGTGTGCGCCAGAATCTGCTTGTCGCGCACGTCGGCCACTTCCAGTAAGTGCCCTTGATGCAGCAGGGCGGTGCGGCGGCACAGGCGGCGGATGACGCTCATTTCGTGGGTAACAATCACGATGGTTACGTTGAAACGGCAGTTGATGTCTTGCAAACAGTCGAGCACGCTGCGGGTGGTGGCTGGGTCGAGCGCGGAGGTGGGTTCGTCGGCCAGAATCACGTGGGGGTTGGGCGCAAGCGCACGGGCAATGCCCACGCGCTGTTTCTGCCCGCCGGAAAGTTGGGCTGGGTAGTGCTGCGCGCGGTCGGACAGGCCGACAATCTGCAAACATTCGCGCACGCGTTCGTTGATTTTGCTTTTGCTCCAGCCGGCAATTTCCAGCGGGAAGGCTACGTTGCCGGCCACGGTGCGGTTGGCGAGCAGGTTGAACTGCTGAAACACCATGCCGATGTTTTGGCGGGCGGTGCGCAGCTGGGCGGGGCTCATGGCGGGGAGGTCTTGGCCGTCTACCAGCACTTTGCCGCTGTCGGGGAGTTCCAGCAGGTTGATCAGGCGCAGCAGGGTGGATTTGCCCGCGCCGGAATAGCCCATCAACCCGAACACCTCACCTTGGTCGATGCTCAGGCTTAAGGGATGCACGGCCATGAATTGGTTGCTTTTGCCGTGATGATAGCTTTTACAAACGGAATCCAGAATAATCATGATGTTGTTGTATGGCCGCCTCACTCTGCGGCTGCAAAGATTTAAAGCCCACTGGATCAACAATGGGCTTAAAACAGAGGTGCGTGTTATAAATAGTACGCTTTAGCTGTTTTAACGCCCGCAAGCTGTATCAAATCGGCGTAAATAATGATGGCGTATTTAATGCCCAAATATGGGTTTTGTCAAGAGCGGCTGTTTGCCGGGCTGTGTTTCAAGCTCGCCGGTTTCGGGTATAATCTTGCCATTTTGGCGGGTGAGCCGCCGTTTCTTCAGCCAACTAACTTTTGGAGCAGAGTGCATGAGCGCCATTATTGATATTTTCGCCCGCGAGATTCTCGATTCACGCGGCAATCCCACCGTAGAATGCGATGTGTTGCTGGAAAGCGGCGTGATGGGGCGCGCGGCCGTGCCCAGCGGCGCTTCCACCGGCCAGAAAGAAGCGCTGGAGCTGCGCGACGGCGATGCCGCACGCTATTTGGGCAAAGGTGTGCTCAAAGCCGTAGAACATGTGAACAACGAAATTGCACAAGCCATTATCGGCATTGATGCTTCCGAGCAGAGCTATATCGACAAAGTGCTGGTGGAATTAGACGGCACGGACAACAAAGGCCGCCTCGGCGCCAATGCCACTTTGGCCGTATCTATGGCTGTGGCACGCGCTGCCGCCGAAGATGCCGGCCTGCCGCTCTACCGCTATTTGGGCGGCGCTGGGCCGATGGCGATGCCGGTGCCGATGATGAACGTGATCAACGGCGGAGAACACGCCAACAACAGCCTGGATATTCAGGAATTCATGATTATGCCGGTAGGCGCGGTCAGCTTCCGCGAGGCCTTGCGCTGTGGTGCGGAAGTGTTCCACCACTTGAAAAAAATCTGCCACGATAAAGGCTTCCCCACCACTGTGGGCGATGAAGGCGGCTTTGCCCCCAATTTGGGCAGCCACGCCGAAGCTTTGGATTTGATTTTGGAAGCCGTGAAAGCTGCCGGCTACGAAGCGGGCAAAGACGTGCTGCTCGCACTTGATTGCGCTTCCAGCGAGTTTTATAAAGAAGGCAAATACCACCTCTCCGCCGAAGGCAAAGCGCTGACCAGCGCCGAATTTGCCGATTATCTGGCCGATTTGGCCAATCGCTATCCGATTGTTTCGATCGAAGACGGCATGGACGAAAACGACCGCGAAGGCTGGAAGCTGCTCACGAATAAGCTTGGCGGCAAAGTGCAGCTGGTGGGCGACGACTTGTTTGTTACCAACCCGAAAATCCTGGCCGAAGGCATTAAAGAAGGCATTGCCAACGCCCTGCTGGTGAAAGTGAACCAAATCGGCACCCTGAGCGAAACCCTGAAAGCCGTGGAGCTGGCTAAACGCAACCGCTACGCCAGCGTGATGAGCCACCGCTCCGGCGAAACCGAAGACAGCACCATTGCCGATTTGGCTGTGGCCACCAACTGCATGCAGATTAAAACCGGTTCGCTTTCCCGCTCCGACCGCATGGCCAAATACAACCAGCTGCTGCGCATTGAAGAAGAGCTGGGCGAAGCCGCTTATTATCCCGGCCAGGCTGCGTTTTACCATTTGGCTCGCTAAAGGCTACCTGAAACATGAAATGGGTAACCGTGGTATTGGCCGTGGCGCTGGTGTGGTTGCAACATGATCTGTGGCTAGCCAAAGGCGGCTGGCGCGATATGTGGCGGCTGGAGGCTGAAGCTGAGCGCCAGCGGCAGGCCAACCAAAGCCTGGTGCTGCGTAATCAGGCTTTGACAGCCGAAGTGGAAAATCTGCGCACCGGGAAAGATGCCATCGCCGAAATCGCCCGCACCGATTTGGGCTATGTGGGGCCGGGCGAAGTGTATTACCGCGTTTTGCCCGCTTCCGAGGCGGCAGCAGGGAGTGCAGCGGCCGAATAATGTGTCCGCATCCTTTTCAGGTAGCCTCATCCGCCGGACAGGCTACCTGAAAATAATCACGCTGAATTTTTTCCCATCCGTTTTGAAGGAGAAGTTATGAAAGCATCATTGAAAACCTGCTTGCCTTGGCTGTTGGTTTCCGCTGCCGTTTTGCTGCTGAATGCCTGCCAGATTTTGCCGGTGCGATAGCCCGGTTTGTTTTTCAGGTAGCCTTTCTTGATCAGTAGAGGCTACCTGAAAATATTTCCGCAACCAGATTGAATCCTTTGTGAACACTTCCGCCATTGCCGCCGACCGCCTGGGCTCAGGCTGGATGGTGGTTTCCGCCGCCCTGTTTGCCCTGATGGGCGCGTTTGCCAAAGCCGCCGGCAGCCGTTTCGGCTTCAGTTTTAACGAGCTGGTGTTTTGGCGCATGCTGTTTGGCCTGGTGGCGATCGGGCTGCCTGAATGGTGGCGCCACAAGCCCTTCCGCACACCCTATCTGAAATCGCACCTCAATCGCAGCATCACCGGCTCGGTGGCGCTCCTGCTTTCGTTCTTCGCGCTCCCCCGCCTGCCGCTGGCCACTGCCATCACGCTCAATTACACTTCTTCGCTGTTTTTGGCCTTGCTTTCCTTCATTTTCCTTAAGGAAAGAATTGCCCCGCTGATGTTGGCCGCGCTTTTGATGGGCTTCGGCGGCATCATCATCCTGCTCCAGCCCACCATTGCCGCCGAGCAGCAGCTTGCCGGCCTCATCGGCCTGATTTCCGGCGTGTGTTCCGGCTGGGCATATTTGCAGGTGCGCGAACTCTCGCAGCTGGGCGAACCCAGCTGGCGCGTGGTGTTTTACTTCTGCTGCGTGGCCACGGCCATGTCGGGCATATTGGCCTGCATCAACGGCTGGCAGCTGCCCACCGTCCAATCGCTGCCCTACCTGTTCGGCTTGGGTGCTGCCGGCACACTCGGCCAGCTGGCGATGACCCGCGCCTACCAAGTGGGGCGCAAGCTCACGGTGGCTTCGCTGTCCTACCTCACTGTGGTATTTTCCACCCTGCTGGGCATTTTCTGGCTGGGCGATAGCACCAGTTGGCACGAAATCATCGGTATGTTGGTGATTGTATGCGCCGGCGTATTGGGCAGTTTTGCCAAGGGCAAATAAAGGGGCTTAAAGGCTACCTGAAAGCAAGGCGAACAATTTATCCACTGTATTTAAAGGAGAAAATTATGATCAAAAGCATGACCGGTTTTGCCAACGGCAGTGCCGAGCATGGCAGAAAACGCCTGTATATCGAACTGCGCGCGGTCAATCACCGCTATCTCGACATCCAATTCAAAATGCCCGAAGACCTGCGCCACCTCGAAGGCGCATTGCGCGAAGCCGTATCCGCCCACGCCGCACGCGGCAAAATCGAATGCCGCATCCAGCTGCGCCACGGCGAGCAGGCCGGTGGCGAGCAAGAATTGCGACTGAACAAAAAATTGGTTGCCCGGCTGGCTAAAATCAACAACAAAATCTGTAAGAAACACCCCGATATTCAACGCTTGGGCGTGGCCGACATCCTCGCTTTCCCCGGCGTGCTGGCTGCTCCGGCGGAAGAAATCGGCGATTTGGACGAAGCCGTGTTGCAGCTTATCAACGAAGTGCTGGTCGCCTTCAACCAGGCCCGCAGCCGCGAGGGCGAGCAGTTGCAGCAACACCTACTGCAGCGTTTGCAACAGATGGAACAGATTCTGGACGCATTGGCCGCCGCTTTCCCACAGCTGCTGCAACAGCATATGGACAAAGTGCGCCAGCGGCTGCGCGAAGCGGTGGGCGACGTGGAAAACGACCGCCTGCAGCAAGAGTTTGCCCTGTTTATGCAGAAGGCAGACGTGGACGAAGAATTCAGCCGCCTGCGCACCCACATCGCCGAAGTGCGCCGCATCGTGAGCAGCCGGCCCAAAGGCAGCATCGGCAAGCGCCTGGATTTCCTAATGCAGGAACTCAACCGCGAAGCCAACACGCTGGGCAGCAAATCCATTGCCGCCGAATGCACCCAGGCCTCGGTGGAGCTGAAAGTGCTCATCGAGCAGATGCGCGAGCAAGTACAGAATATTGAGTGATATTGGTGCAGACGGAAAAGGCTACCTGAACAATCAGGTAGCCTTTTGTTGTTGTCGCGAAAGGGATGGATAGTTGGCAGTACGATACCGCCGCTTTCAGGTAGCCTCCAACTTAGGCTTCGTTATTTATCAGCCAGGGCGTAGATGGCGCCGAGGTTGCGCCACATGCCGCTGGCGTCCATGCCGTAGCCGAACACGTAGCGGTTGGGCACGTGGATGCCCACATAATCGGCAGTGATCGGTTTGGGGCGGTTGATGTCTTTGTTGGCGAACACGGCGGTGCGGCAGGAGGCGGCGCCCATTTCCATCACTTGTTTGTGGATGGCGGCCATGGTGTGGCCTTCGTCCAGGATGTCGTCGAGTACCAAAACGTGGCGGCCTTCCACGCTGTTTTGCGGGGCGCGCAGCCAGTTGAGCTGCACGCTGCCGCTTAGTTCGCTGCCGTAGCGGGAAACATGTACGTAGTCGAAATCGAGCGGGAAACGCAAAAGGGGCAGGAGCTGGCCGGTAAATACGACGGCACCGCCCATCACGGGCAGGAGCAGGGGATATTGGCCGGCCAGATCGGCGGTAATCTCTTCAGCCATACGCTCCAGGGCGGCGCGGCAGGTGGCTTCGTCGAACAGGAGGTCGGCTTTTTCCAGGATGCCGTTGGCTTGCTGGAAACGTTGTTGGATGGTCATGCGGGGATGTCCTTGCGGGTTTGGTGTAGGCTACCTGAAAATGATACCGTGTACACGCCTTAGGAGGCGAATTCAGAAATGGTGATTTCTACGTTTCGGCCTTTACGCTCAAAAAGAGTGGCGCGGGTGTAGGGGGTGGCAGGGCTGTCCTGGAAGAATCTGACCAGCACACGGTTCGGGCCGGGGCGGTTGATGACGAGTTTGATCGGGTAGGCCTCGTTTTGGCCGTCGCCGTCATAGTCGAAGTGGGCTTGGCTGTTGCGGGTGAAGGTGCGTGTGGGCAGGGTGCGCGGCAGATGGGGATGGTCGAGCTGCAGGATGTGGTTTTCGTTTTGGTTGGCGCGCATGGCGGCGTAGGCTTGGGCGAGGGTGCCGTTGTGATAGGTGCAGCGGTATACGGTGGGTACGCCTTGTTGAACCGGCTGGGGGTTGCATTCGAGATTGCCGGCAGCGGCGAAGGGGGTGGCGATGAGAAGGGCGAGCAGTAGGGGTTGGGTACGCATTTGGGTTTTCCTATAAAAAGATTGATTAAGAAGGCTACCTGAAAACGGGGGCTTCAACGGAAATTGAAAGCTGCGCTGTTTTTCAGGTAGCCTGAATTATAGTACAGGGCAAGGGGCGTTAGTATGTGCCTTCCACCAAAATATCGCGGGTAACGGTTTGGATATTGCGGTGGCCGGTGAAGGCCATGGTGATGTCCATTTCGTTGTAGAGGATTTCCAGCGCACGGGTGACGCCTGCTTCGCCGTAGGCGCCCAGCCCGTAGATGTAGGCGCGGCCGATGAGCACGCCGCGCGCGCCCAATGCCCAAGCGCGTAGGATGTCTTGGCCGCTGCGGATGCCGCCGTCCATCCACACTTCGATATCGTTTCCGACGGCGGAAACGATACGGGGCAGGGCACGGATGGAGGAGGGGGCGCCGTCGAGCTGGCGGCCGCCGTGGTTGGACACTACGATGGCATCCGCGCCACTTTTCACGGCGGCTTCGGCGTCTTCCGGATCCATGATGCCTTTGATGATGAGTTTGCCGCCCCATTCGTCTTTGATGCGGGCCACGTCGTCCCAGCTCAGGCCGGGGTCGAACTGCTCGGCCGTCCAGGCGGAGAGGGAGCTCATGTCGCTCACGCCTTTAACGTGGCCTTCGATGTTGCCGAAGCCGCGCCGTTGGGTGTTGAGCATGCCCAAGCCCCATTCGGGCTTGGTGGCGAGGTTGAGCAGGTTCATCAGGGTGGGCTTGGGCGGGGTGGAGAGGCCGTTTTTGATGTCTTTGTGGCGCTGGCCGAGCACCTGCAAATCGGCGGTGAGCACGAGGGCGGAGCATTGGGCGGCTTTGGCGCGGCGGATGAGGTCGCGCATGAATTCGCGGTCGCGCATCACATAAAGCTGAAACCAGAAGGGATCGGGGCTGTTGGCGGCCACGTCTTCGATGGAGCAGATGCTCATGGTGGAGAGGATGTAGGGCACGCCGAATTTGGCGGCGGCGCGGGCGGCGAGGATTTCGCCGTCGGCATGCTGCATGCCGGTGAGGCCGACGGGGGCGAGGGCGAGCGGCATTTTCACGGTTTGCCCGATCATTTTGCTCTCGAGGCTGCGGTTTTCCATATCCACCAGCACGCGCTGGCGGAACAGGATGGATTGAAAGTCGGCTTCGTTGGCGCGGTAGGTGGATTCGGTCCACGAGCCGGTGTCGGCGTAGTCGTAGAACATTTTGGGCACTCTGCGCCGGGCGATGCGCTGGAGGTCGGCGATGCAGGTGATTTTGCTGAGATGGGAAGTCATGGGGATGCCTTTTGCTTGTTGGAATGAGGCCGCCGCTGATGTGTGGCGGGAAGCGATAAGGATTATATCGCTACCGCAAATTATCTTCACTTTCGTGAGGTTTGGCTTCGCCATGCTGCATTGCGCACACTGTTGCAGTGCATTAGTTTGTATTGAAAGTGAATTAACTAGGCTGTAATGGGTTGGGCAATGGAAAAGGCTACCTGAAAGTTTTCAGGTAGCCTTTGTATAGCATGCAGCGCAGATTATTTGTCGAGGCGGCGGGTTTCTACGATGCGGCCGTCGGCAACCATCTGGGGCAGTTCGTCGCGTTTGATTTGGATGCGCTCGGATTCGTCCCAAGTGATGTTGGAGAGGTCGCCGTTCAGGTCTTGTTTGGCGCCTTCAGGCACTTCCCAGGCGGCATCTTCGGTGATTACGATGATGTGGTTGGACTGCACTTCCACCACTTTCATCAGGCCGTAGGCCACGGATTGCTCTTTGCCGTTTTGACCGAAACCTTGATCGGAGAATGAGCTGAGTTTTGCGGCGTAGAGGTCGCCTACTTTGGGTTCGGCCAATACAGAATCAAGAGCAGGTGCGGTAGCAGCGGGTTGTGCGCCGCTGGCTGCGGCGGATTGAGCCGGAGCAGAGCTGTTGGTTTGGCCGCCGCAGGCTGCCAATACGGAAATGAGGGCTAAAGCGAGTAAGCGTTGTTTCATAGTTAAAGTCCTTACGATTGTTAAATTGACACTGAGGGCTTTCGTGTTCGAAAACGGTTGTATTGTCGCAGTTTTACTGGAAATGTACAAATTATTACGTTCTTGGCAGCGCATAGTGTTCAGGCTACCTGAAACCGATACAGGCAGTTTCAGGTAGCCTTTCGCAGTTTGAGGCTACCTGAAAAATGGTAAGGCTGTTTCTAACTACGTTGTAGTTTGCATTTTACCTACATCGAGGTTCTGCTTTTAGCTCCGCAGAAATTGTGCGGCGTTACGTTTGAATGTTGTTGAAGCTTTCAGGTAGCCTCTTGCGCGGCGGCAGCCTGTTTTTGCAGTTGGTACAGCAGCTCGAGGGCTTGGCGCGGGGTGAGTTCGTCGGGATGCAGCGCAGCGAGCTCTTGCAGCAGGGGGTGGGCGGCAGGCGGGGCGGGCTCGGCGGGGTTGTGTTCGGGTACTGCATCTTCTGGCAGGCTGAACATATCCATCTGCGGGCGGTGGGCGGCGGCTTGGGCTTCGAGCTGTTCGAGGTGTTTCTGCGCGGCTTTGAGGGCGGGGGCGGGCAGGCCGGCGAGTTTGGCTACGGCGATGCCGTAGCTTTTTTCGGCCGGGCCGGGCTCGATGTGGTGCAGGAAGACGATGTCTTGCCCTTCTTCTAAGGCGGAGAGGTGCATATTGACGGCGGCGCTATGCTGCTCGGGCAGGCGGGTGAGCTCGAAATAGTGAGTGGCAAACAGGCTGAAAGATTGGTTTTTTTGGATTAAATGTTCGGCCACGGCCTGGGCGAGGGCGAGGCCGTCGAAGGTGGAGGTGCCGCGACCGACTTCGTCCATGAGCACTAGTGATTGTTCGGTGGCATGGCGCAGGATGTAGGCGGTTTCGCTCATTTCCACCATGAAGGTAGAGCGGTTGGCGGCGAGGTCGTCGGAGGCGCCGATGCGGGTGAAAATTTGGTCGATTTGGCCGATGCGGGCGGCTTCGGCGGGCACGAAGCTGCCGGTGTGGGCGAGCAAAACGATGTGGGCGACTTGGCGCATATAGGTGGATTTGCCGCCCATATTGGGGCCGGTGAGCAGCATGAGGCGGTGTTTGTGGTCGAGGCGGGTGTGGTTGGGTGTGAAGTGCGGCACTTGGCCTTCAACCACGGGATGGCGGCCGTTGTCGATTTCGATGCCGGGATAATCGGTGAACTGGGGGGCGTGGTAATCGTGTTCGGCAGCAAAGTGGGCAAAACAGCAGAGTACGTCCAGCGCGGCAGCAGCTTTGGCGGTACGTTGCAGCAAGGGCAGTTGTTGCTGGAGCTCTTGCAGCAGGCTGTCGTAGAGGCGTTTTTCAAGTGTGATGGCGCGCTCTTGGGCATTGAGCACTTTGTCTTCGAAGGTTTTGAGCTCGGGGGTGATGAAGCGTTCGGCGTTTTTCAGGGTTTGGCGGCGTTGGTAGTCGGCGGGGGCTTCGGCGGCTTGGATTTTGGAAAGCTCGATGTAGAAGCCGTGCACGCGGTTGTATTCGACTTTGAGGGTGGAGAGGCCGGTACGCTCGCGTTCGCGCGCTTCGAGTTCGAGCAGGAAGTCGCTGCCGTGGTTTTGGATGCGGCGCAGTTCGTCGAGCTCGGCGGAAAAGCCGTGGTTGATCACGCTGCCGTCGCGCAGCCATACGGCGGGCTCGGGCAGGATAGCCTGTTGCAGCTTCTCGGCAATGCCTGCGCCTTGCGGGAAGATGTCGGCCAGGGTATTGAGTAGGCTGCTTTCAGGTAGCCTGAGTTGGGTAAGTGTGAATAAGCTGTCGCGCAGGCCGGAGAGGTCGCGCGGGCGGGCGGAGCCTACGGCGATGCGGGCGGCGATGCGTTCGATGTCGGCGATGGTTTTCAGGTAGCCTTGCAGGGCGGAATAATCGTTTTGCAGGGCGGATACGGCTTCTTGACGGGCGCGGATGTGTTCTCGGTTGCGCAGCGGGTTGTGCAGCCATTGGGCGAGCAGGCGGCTGCCCATGTTGCCGGCGCAGCGGTCGAGGGTGGAAAAGAGGGTGGGCTCTTTTTTGCCGGACAGGGTGGCGGTGATTTCGAGGTTGCGGCGGGTGGCGGCATCCATGCCGATATATTGTTGTTCGGTTTCGAGGCTGAGGTTGTCGAGGTGGCGCGGCAGGCGGGATTGGGTGTGGCGGATGTAGTTGAGCAGGGCGCCGGCGGCGCCGATGGCGGGATCGTGTTCGCCGAATTGGAGGCCGAAGCCGAGCAGGTCTTGGCAGCCGAAGTAGTCGGTGAGCAGAGTGTGGGCGCTGTCGGGGGCGAATTGCCAGTCGTGCAGGCGGGTGGGGTTGCAGTTTTCAGGTAGCCTCAGTTTGGCGGCGGCTTGGTCGGGCAGCAATACTTCGGCGGCCTGCAGGCGGGCGAGTTCGTCGGACAGTTGGGCCGGGGCGATGATTTTGGCTTTGAATTCGCCGCTTTGCAGGGAGGCCCAGGCGAGGCCGACCGGCTGCTTGGACTTGCCGTTCCAAGCCACGGCGGCGATGCGGTTGGTTTCTTTGTCTTCCAACAGGGCGGCATCGGTGAGCGTGCCGGGGGTAATGATGCGCACTACTTCGCGCGCTACGGGGCCTTTATTGGCGCCTACTTCGCCCACTTGCTCGCAAATGGCCACGCTGCGGCCGAGTTTGACCAATTTGGCTAAGTATTGCTCGGCCGCATGATGCGGCACACCGGCCATTTTGATGGGCTCGCCGTTGATCTGACCGCGGGTGGTGAGCGTGATGTCGAGCAGGCGGGCGGCTTCTTCGGCATCGGTGAAGAAGAGCTCGTAGAAGTCGCCCATGCGGTAGAATAGCAGTTTGTCGGTGTGCTGGGCTTTGATCTCGAAATACTGCTGCATCATGGGGGATACGGCGCTTTTGCGGCTCATGAAAGGCTACCTGAAAAATGGAAAGGCGAAAAACGATATTGTAGCCGATGCGGCAGTGGACGAAATGTTTGTACTTGTAAAATGATTTGCCCGGCGGCTGGGGTGGGTGGTTAAATTCTGCCAGTTTGCGCCTGCGGCCGCCGTAAACGGGCAGGAGTTGGCTAGAAAGCATCGGAAACGGCGCGGGACGGGCGGCAATGTTTATATATTATTTATCGATTTCTTTCAGTGGTATAAATTCAACTTCATGGAATGAAAACTGAAATGGCAGGAAAATTTCTTTCTTCTCGTAACGGCTGGCTGCTGCTGTTGGCATTGCTGCTGGGCGGCTGTTTTTTTCATAGCCGGCCCAAGCCTTCTGGCGGCGGTGTCGGTGCTATGCCGGCTTTGCCGCCCGGGCAGCGTTATACAGAAGGCTATCAGCACCGGGTTTCAGGTAGCCCGGCAGGGTATAAGGCGGTGTCGTTTGCGGCGTTGCCCCAGTGGCCGCAGCAGGATTTTGCGGCTAGCTTGAATGCGTTTCGCAAAAGTTGTACTGCTTTGAAAAACAAGCTGCAATGGCAGAATGTGTGCGCCCAGGCCGACAGGGTGGGCAGTCAGTCTGCAGCGGCTAGGCAGTTTTTCGAGCAATATTTCACGCCGTGGGAAGTGAGCCACAATGGGCAGTTGGGCGGCACGATAACCGGCTACTACGAGCCGGTGTTGCACGGCAGCGCACGGCAAACGTCGCAGGCGCGCTTCCCAATTTATGGCTTACCCGCTGATTTGGTTACTGTGCCGTTGGCTGGTGCACCGCAATCAGGAACGGTGCGTATCCAACTCACCGGCCGCAACAGTGGCCAAATTGCCGCTAATGGTGAATACACGGCCAATCTGGCTGATTTCCCGGGGCGCGAGAAGAGCCGGTCTTTGAAAGGACGGGTTTCAGGTAGCCGCTTTGTGCCGTATTACACCCGTGCGCAAATCAATGCCGGCGCGGTAAACGGCAGTGCGCCGGTGTTGGCTTATGCCGATGATCCGGTTGAATTGTTTTTCCTGCATATCCAAGGTTCCGGCCGAATCCGTACGCCGGACGGGCGCTATATCCGCCTTGGGTTTGCCGATAAAAACGACCATCCCTATATTTCTATCGGCCGCTATATGGCCAATAAAGGTTATTTGCCGTTAGCGCAAACCAGTATGCCGAAAATCCGTGATTGGTTGCGTGCACATCCGGATAAACTGGCTGAGGTGTTGGGTCAAAACCCCAGTTATGTATTTTTCCGCCAACTGCCGGATGGCAATGACGGGCCGATTGGTTCGTTGGGTGTGCCGCTGAGCGGTGGTTATTCCGGCGCGGTTGATAAACGCTTCATCACTTTGGGCGCGCCACTGTTTCTGGCCACTGCGCATCCTGAAACCGGCCATGCGCTCAACCGCCTGATTATGGCGCAAGACACTGGCAGTGCTATCAACGGCGCAGTGCGTGTGGACTTTTTTTGGGGTTATGGCGATGAGGCGGGTAGAGTGGCCGGCCGCATGAAGCAGACAGGCTATGTTTGGCTGCTGTTGCCTAACGGGGTGTTGCCGTGAAATTGCCCATCAATTAGGGGCTGACGTAGATTAGCAGTCATGCTAGTC
>NZ_KV795562.1:0-21157 GCF_001809035.1 Eikenella sp. HMSC061C02 | reverse complement strand
AAATAAATTTTGCTTCCTAAGCCCCAAATTTAAACCAGTACAGCGTTGACTCGCCTTGCCGTAACGTGTGTACTGTCTGCGGATTGCCGCCTTGTCCTGATTTAAATTTAATCCACTATATATGGCTACCGCTCGTGCCCTCTTAAGCTTCTCCACAGGAATTCTCTGTTGCGGCAAATCAAAGCCGCCGGAGGCTACCTGAAAAATGCCTGCCTATTGTTCTCTAGCAAACCAACTTAACTTTCGCTACGGCGTTGGTTCGCTTGGTCGTACTCCTGTATTGTTTACGGCTTACTGCCTTGCATTGAAAGTCAATTTGGCTGGCTAGATAGCGAAAGGTCGATTCATTCGCTATATCCTGCCGACTCCTTGCCATGTCCAAAAATATCCTCATTATTTCCCCTTCTTGGATCGGCGACTGTGTGATGACGCAGCCGCTCTACCGCCGCCTGCACGAACTGCACCCCGGCTGCCGGATCGACGTATTCGCGCCCAAGTGGTCGATGGCTGTGTTCGAGCGCATGCCCGAAATCAACCAGATTTTGGAAAACCCCTTCGCCCATGGCGCATTGCGGCTGCGCGAGCGCTGGCGGCTGGGCAAAGAGCTGGCGCGGCGCGGCTATGACCAAGTGATCGTGTTGCCCGGCTCGTTTAAATCCGCGCTGATTGCCCGCGCCGGTGGCATCGCGCAGCGCACCGGCTATGTGGGCGAGAGCCGCTATCCGCTGCTCAACGACATCCGCAAGCTGGATAAGGCAGCACTGCTGCTGATGGCGGATCGTTACACCGCCTTGGCCTATCCGAAAGGCGTGCCGTTCGAACCGCGCCCCGGCGATTTCCCCCGCCTCGCCGTTTCCGCTGCCGCCAGCGAAGCCGCCATGCAGGCGCACGGTTTGGACAACGCCCGGCCGATCGCCGCCTTCTGCCCTGGTGCGGAATACGGCCCGGCCAAACGCTGGCCGCCGCGCCATTTTGCGGCGCTGGCCAAACGCTATGCTGCCGAAGACTATCAGATTTGGTTGTTTGGCTCGGCCAAAGACCATGAAACCGCCGAAGAAGTACAGCGGCTTTCAGGCAGCCTCTGCATCAATTTGTGCGGGCGAACCAGCTTATCCGAAGCCATCGATTTGCTCGCCCTAGCGCAAATCGTGGTGTGCAACGACAGCGGCCTGATGCACCTGGCTGCCGCGCTGAGCCGCCCGTTGGCTGCCGTGTACGGCTCGTCCAGCCCCGAGCATACCCCGCCCCTGAGCCTGCATGCGCAGGTGGTGAGCCTGCATCTTGAGTGCAGCCCCTGCTTCAAGCGCGAATGCCCGCTCGGCCACACCGACTGCCTCAATAAACTCGAGCCAGAATTGGTGCACCAAGCAGGCTGCCGTGCCATCTGCTCCCGCTTCCCCGAACAAATATCTGAAACTCCCGCAAAATGAGTGTGCCCACCACTTTAGTCTGGTTCCGCCAAGACCTGCGCACCGACGATCAGCCCGCTCTGCAAGCTGCCGCCCGTAGTGGCCGCCCGCTGCTTGGCTTGTATGTGTGGCCGAACGAAGGCATGCTCACGGCGCGGCGGCGCTATTTTATTTGGCAGAGCCTGCGCGATTTGCAGGCGCGGCTGGCCGAATGCGGTATTCCGCTGCATGTGCGCGAAGGCAACCCCGTGCAGGCGGTGGCCGAAACGGCGGCACATTGCCGCGCGGCGGAAGTAGTGTGCGCAAGCGACGGGGCTGGGCAGGGCGCATTACGCGCCGCGCTGGAAAAGCAGGGCTGCCGCCTGCACAGCGTGGCCGACGGACTGCTGCAACCGCCCTTCCAATTTATCCGTGCGCCGTATTTCAACGAACCGGCCTTTGCCGCGTTTCAGGTAGCCTGGCAGGCCGCGTGTGCCGAACAATATGCCGCTTGGCAAGCACCGGCTTGGCCGCCGCCGGATTTGGCCGCGCAGCAGCAAAGGCTACCTGAAAATCTGAAAACCGCCGCGCTGCCTGCCGTCCCCCGCGCCGTGCTCACCATTTCCGGCGGCGAAACCGCCGCCCGGCGGCAGTTGGCCGAGTTTTTGCCGCGCCTGCCGTATTACCCCGTGTTGCGCAGCCTGCCCGCCCAACACGGCAGCTCGCAGCTCTCGCCGCATCTGGTATTCGGCACGCTGTCGGTGCGCCGGGCGTGGGCGGCCGCTAGCAATACGCCCGATGCCGCTGCCTGGCAAGAAGCTTTGGCACGGCGAGAATTTTGGCGGCATTATTTCCGCCAATATCCCGATGTGCTGCGGCAAGACCTGCCCGAACACCGCGCCGCCGGGCAGGCCAACCAAACGCTGATGGCTGCTTGGCAGCAAGGCATAACCGGCTACCCGCTGGCCGATGCCGCCATGCGCCTGCTGCGCGACACCGGCTGGCTGCCACACAGCCTGCGCCGTTTCTGCGCTGCCTTTTTCTGCCGCGTGCTGGGCGGCCGCTGGCAGGATGGTGCTGGCTGGTTTGCCCGCCAGTTGTTGGATTTCGAGCCAGCTGCCAACAGCGGCAACTGGCAGCTGGCTGCCGGCTTGGGCGGCAAGCAGGTTGAGCGGCAGCCCTTCAACCCCGTGGTGTGGTCGCAAAAGCTCGATCCCGACGGCCAATTCATCCGCCGCCATCTGCCACAGTTGGCACACCTCGACAGCCGCCGTATCCACGCCCCGTGGCTGGCCGCGGCGGAAGTGAACACCAACGGCTACCCGGCGCCGGTAGTGGATTATCGGGCGCGCTAGGGTAGGGCGATGAAGAGGCTACCTGAAAAACGGTTAACTTCGTTGCCGCTTTCAGGTAGCCTCTGGCTTTGGCGTTATAGTGAATTAAATTTAAATCAGGACAAGGAGGCGAGCCGCAGACAGTACAGATAGTACGGCAAGGCGAGGCAACGCTGTACTGGTTTAAATTTAATTCACTATATAATGCCACCTTTTCACAACCAACGATTGTTTGCCATGTACCGATTGATGAGTGATGCCGCCAACCTGATGCGGCTGCGATTGCGCCCTGCCGAAGAATATACCTACCCGTTGCTGGATTGCTTAGGGGCGCTGGTGATGGTGGCTGCGGTGAATACTGCGATGCTCTCGCCCGTGTTGAACGGGCAATATGGCATGATAGCGTTTGTATTGAGCCTAAATTTGGTGAAATGGCCGGTGTTTGCCGGAGTGATGACCCGGCTGATGGGTGCGCTCGGCGGCCGTCGGCAATCTTTGTGGGGCTACACGCTGCTTACTGAAGTGCTCTCTTTGCCTGCTTTGTTGATTCTGTACGTACCCAGTCTGGCACTGTTGCTGCAAGTTTGGATGGCTTGGGCGTTTGCCGTGGGCGTGATGGGCTGCCCGCCTCTGCGGCGTGCGCCTGTGGCAGGTGTTGCTGGGCTATATTGCCAGTTTCTGCGCCCTGGTGGTAACGGCCATGGCGATTATGGTATTGTTTGCTGCAGCCGGCATCATCAATCAAACGCAGCTGGAGCAGAATATGCAGCGCTGGCAGCAGATAACCACACCGCAGCAGCAAAAATAAATCGTTGCTGGAGCATAGAGAAAGGCTACCTGAAAATTTCAGGTAGCTTTTTGCTTGGGGCGGATGCTGCTTAGCGGCCTTCTATCCGGCGGATGGCGGCATCCACTCTGGCACGGCGTGCGGCTTCCTCGGCGCGGGTTTGGCGCAGCAGTTCTGCGGCGGAGATGCCGCGTTTGGGCGCTTCTGCGGCAGCGTATTCGGCCATTTTGCTGTCGGCAAAGGCTTCCACTTGGCGGCGCAGGCGGTTGCGTTCGTCGCGCGTGTCGGCACAGAGCTTGCCTAGGTCGCTGTTGTGCGGACGGACTGTGCGGTTGGGGTTGGGAGAGCGCCTGGCTTGCTGGCGGCATTGGTCCGTTTTGGGGTGGTTAAATTGCAGTATTCTGGATAAGTCGTTGAAATAACGAGATGCTTCCGCATTATCCTGATAGCAGAGCGAACCGTTGGCCAAGGTACTGATGTCTTTGGTGAGCTGCTCACACTCATCGGCCAGCGAGGCATGGTTGGGATTGGGTGGGGTGTGAACGCAGGCAGACATGGCGAGGGCGGCCAGTAACAGCGGGAGGGCGAAGGTTTGGTTTGTCATGTTTATGCCTTTGGGAGCTTGTTGGAGAATGAAGTAGTGGGGAGCGTATCAGAAAAAGGCTACCTGAAATTTCAGGTAGCCTTTTTAGCATTTAGCCCACTTTGTCGCCCGGCTGTGCGCCTGCATCCACATCGAGGAGCTTCAGTTTCCCATCCGCCGTGGCGGCACTCAAAATCATGCCTTCGGATACGCCGAATTTTGCCATTTTGCGCGGGGCGAAGTTGGCGACGGCGATGACCATGCGGCCGTTCAATTCGGCGGGGTTGGGATAAGACGCGGCGATGCCGGAGAAGATGATGCGTTTTTCAAAACCGAAATCGAGGTCGAATTTCAGGAGTTTGGTGCTGCCTTCGACGGCTTCGCAATTCAATACTTTGGCGACGCGCATGTCGATTTTCATGAAGTCGTCGAAGCTTGCCTGTTCGGCGACTTTTTCGTATTGACTTTCTTCGGCGGCAGGCGCGGGGGTCGTCTGAATGCTTTGTTTGTTGGCTTCGATTAAATCGTCCACTTGTTTTTGCTCCACTCGTTGCATTAAATGTTCGTATTTGTTGATGGCGTATTCGCCCAAGGTTTCACGCGTGTTCGCCCAGGTAATCGCGTCCAGATTGAGGAAACGCGCGGCGTTTGCGGCGGTTTGCGGCAATACGGGGGCGAGGTAGGCGGTCAGCATGGTGAAGGCGTTGATGAGTTCGCTGCATACTTCGTGCAGGCGTTCGTCTTGACCTTCTTGTTTGGCGAGTTCCCACGGTTTGTTGGCATCGACGTATTCGTTCACGGCGTCTGCCAATGCCATGATGTCGCGCAGGGCGCGGGCGTATTCGCGGTTTTCGTATTGCTCGGCTATGTTGTCGCTTTCGGCAGCGAGTTTTGCCAGCAATGCGCTGCCTGAAACGTTTTTCAGACGACCTTCAAAGCGTTTGGCGATGAAACCTGATGCGCGTGCGGCGATGTTGACGTATTTGCCGACGAGGTCGCTGTTTACGCGGCTGATAAAGTCTTGCAGGTTCAAATCGATGTCTTCGATTTTGCTGTTGAGTTTGGCGGCGATGTAGTAGCGCATCCACTCGGGGTTCAGACCTTGTTCCAGATAGGATTTGGCGGTGATGAACGTGCCGCGCGATTTGGACATTTTTTGTCCGTCGACGGTCAGGAAGCCGTGTGCGTACACGCCGGTCGGGGCGCGGTGGCCGGAGAAATGCAGCATGGCGGGCCAGAACAGGGCGTGGAAATAGAGGATGTCTTTACCGATGAAGTGGTACATCTCGGTTTGGCTGTCGGCTTTGAAGTATTCGTCAAAATCGACGCCGATGCGGTCGCACAGGTTTTTAAACGAGGCCATGTAGCCGACGGGCGCGTCCAGCCAGACGTAGAAGTATTTGCCCGGCGCGTCGGGGATTTCGAAACCGAAATACGGCGCGTCGCGGGAAATGTCCCAGTCGGATAGGGTGGTTTCTTCGCCTTCGCCCAGCCATTCCTTCATTTTGTTGAGGGCTTCGGCTTGCAGATGGGGCTTGCCGTCGTGCGGGTTGTTGCCGGAAGTCCATGCTTTGAGGAAGTTGGCGCATTCGCCCAGTTTGAAGAAGAAGTGTTCGGATTCGCGCAATTCGGGTTTGCCGCCGGAAACGGCGGAATACGGGTTAATCAGTTCGGTCGGGGAATAGGTCGTGCCGCAGACTTCGCAGTTGTCGCCGTATTGGTCTTGGGCGTGGCATTTGGGGCATTCGCCTTTGACGAAGCGGTCGGGCAGGAACATTTGTTTTTCGGGGTCGAACAGCTGCTCGATGACGCGGCTCTCAATCTTGCCGTTGGCTTTCAGCGCGCGGTAAATCTGTTCGGAAAACTGTTTGTTTTCAGTGGAGTGGGTGCTGTAGTAGTTGCTATAGCCGATGTGGAAGCCGGTGAAGTCGGCGAGATGTTCTTCGCGCACTTTGGCAATCATGTCTTCGGGCGCAATGCCTTGTTTTTGCGCGGCAAGCATTACAGGCGTGCCGTGGGTGTCGTCGGCGCAGCAGTAGTGGCACTCGTGGCCGCGCAGTTTTTGGAAGCGCACCCAAACGTCGGTTTGGATGTGTTCGACCATGTGGCCGAGGTGGATGCTGCCGTTGGCATAGGGCAGGGCGGAGGTAACAAGGATTTTGCGTTGCGGTGATTTGGTCATGATTTGCGGTTTGTTGGAAAGATGGAAATGGGCGGTATTATGCCACAAAGGGCCTGCCCTTAGCAGACGCAAAGGCTACCTGAGAGGGTTTCAGGTAGCCTTTGGATTGTGGCGGGGCTACCTGAAATTGAGCTTTGCCGTGCTGAATTACAGCAGCGCTTTCAGGTAGCCTGTGTGCTTAGGGCTGTTTGTTTTGCTCTTCTGCTTTGTTTTTTTCCGGGAACACGAAAGAAGCGGCCACGCCCAAGGCCAGCATCACCAGCACCACCACCAGCGAGGCGTTGGGCGAAATTTCGTAGCCGTGTTGGAACAGGTGCTCGGAGGCGGAAAGCGCCAGTTTTACCGCGATAAAAAACAGCAGCGCCACCACGGCTTTTTCCAGGTGCACCAAATAGCCGCGCAGGGCTTCGAGCACGAAATACATGGTACGCAGGCCGAGGATGGCGAACATCATGGCGCTGTACACAATCAGCGGCTCTTTGGATACGGCAATCACCGCCGGTACGCTGTCGAAGGCAAACATCACATCGGAAATCTCGATAATGGCCAAACACAAAAACAGCGGTGTGGCCACCAGCGCGCCTTTTTTTACCAGCTGCGGGTGGTGTTGTTCCGGATGTTTCAGGTCTTCGCCGGCCGGCTCGAGGCGCACGTCGGGGTTTTGGCGGCAGGCTTCGGGGAGCTCGTGGCCGCGCAGGAAGAAATTGTGCCCGTGGAGGCGCGGCCATACCGGGAAGAAACGGTGCACCCAGCGGTAGGCCAGGTGTTCGGAGTAGTCTTCATTGGCTTCATCCTCTTCATCGCGGCGCAGCATCATGACACCCGTCCAGCCCACCACTACGGCAAATACGAGCTCCACATACGGCCCCAGCGCCATCAGGCCGGTACCGATGGCCACGAACACCATGCGGAACACAATCGCGCCGATGATGCCCCAATACAGCACACGGTGGCGGTAGGCCTCCGGGATTTTAAACCAGGAAAACACGGCCATAATCACGAATAGGTTGTCCACCGACAGCACTTTCTCCAGCGCATAACCGGTGAAAAACAAGCTGGCCGTCTCGCTGCCGTGGTGGAACCACAAATAGCCGCCGAACGCCAGCGACACCGCAATCCAAAACACCGACCACAGCGTGGCGCTTTTGAGCGACATGGGTTTGTCGCTGCGGTGGGCAAACAGATCGATGGCAATCGCGCCTACGGAGAGGACAACGAAAACGGCAACGGTTTCCAGCGGAAAGCCTAAATGGGTGGTCATGGGAGGGAATCCTTATGGTGGTGTGTACGGGCTACCTGAAAAACAGGCTATACCTGAACAAACATTTTGTAATACTCAATCTCGCTGCGTGCAAACGCAATGGCTATGCGGTCTTCGCCTTTGGGGATTTTCTTGCCGCCCATACCGCCGATGCACACGCCCAAGTCGGGAATAGTGAGGTAGTATTTGTCTTCCACATAATCGTATTGCTCTTTCCAGGCGGCAATGCTTTCAGCAGAGAACACGGGCAGGCCGTTTAGCGTGGGATTGGTGTGTTTGTTGCAGATAATGGCCTTCAGCTTTTTGCCCTGATTTTCATATATCAGCTCGCAGGCGGAGCGGTATTCGGTGGTTTGGCGCAGGATGTTGTCGATTAGGATTTTCGAGGCCTCGCCCCATTCTTGGTTGATGCTGTCGAACGTAGCATCCAAGTGGAATATTTCCGAGTTGGTGCGTACCGATTCGAAGGGGGTGATGATGAAATTGTTCATATCAGGCAAGTTCTTCTGATTAGGCGTGGGGTGATGCAGAGGCTACCTGAAATTTCAGGTAGCCTGTTGCGATGCGGCATTGTAATTCATGCTGCCTGCGGCGGCAGTAAAATTTGCATATTGCTGCAAAATGCAGCACGGCTTGCCTTCTATACGGGCGGGCAAAGTGTAATTGAGGCTACCTGAAAACCCCGCTGTGTAAAAATAGCTGCGGGTGTTTTCAGGTAGCCTTTGCTATGGCTGTCTAGCCGGGCTTACTGCTTGGGTGCCAGCTCTTTGGCCAGATAGAGCCAGGTTTCAATCACGGTATCCGGGTTCAACGAAATGGTTTCGATGCCTTGTTCAACCAGCCATTTGGCGAAGTCGGGGTGGTCCGACGGGCCTTGGCCGCAGATGCCGATGTATTTGTTCAGCTTGCGGCAGGCTTTGATGGCCAGGTGCAGCATCACTTTCACTGCCGGATCGCGCTCGTCGAAGGTGCCGGCAATCGGGCCGCCGCTGTCGCGGTCTACGCCGATGGTGAGCTGGGTCATGTCGTTGGAGCCGATGGAGAAGCCGTCGAAGTATTTCAGATACTGCTCGGCCAGGATGGCGTTGGTGGGCAGTTCGCACATCATAATCAGGCGCAGGCCGTTTTTGCCGCGTTCCAGGCCGTTTTCTTTCAGTGCTTTCACCACGGCTTCGGCTTCATGCAGGGTGCGCACGAAGGGAATCATGATTTCCACGTTGGTGAGGCCCATTTCGTCGCGCACATATTTCAGGGCGCGGCATTCGAGCGCGAAGCACTCTTTGAAATCGGGCGAAATGTAGCGGGCGGCGCCGCGGTAGCCGAGCATGGGGTTTTCTTCGTGCGGCTCGTAGATATTGCCGCCGAGCAGGTTGGCGTATTCGTTGGATTTGAAGTCGGACATCCGCACAATCACCTTTTTCGGATAGGCGGAGGCGGCGATGGTGGCGATGCCTTCGGCCAGTTTGTCCACGTAGAAATCCACCGGTGAGGCGTAGCCGGCGATGCGCTCGTTAATCTGCGCCTGCAGTTCGGCATCTTGGCGGTCGAATTCAAGCAGGGCGCGCGGGTGGATGCCGATTTGGCGGTTGATGATGAACTCCATACGTGCCAGGCCGATGCCTTCGCTGGGCAGGCTGGCAAAGCCGAAGGAGAGCTCGGGGTTGCCCACGTTCATCATGATTTTCACCGGCGAAGCAGGCATGTTGTCCAGCGCCAAATCAATCACTTCCACTTTCAGTAGGCCATCGTAAATCAGGCCGGTGTCGCCCTCGGCGCAGGATACGGTTACGTTTTGGCCGTGGGTGAGCACATCGGTGGCATCGCCGCAGCCCACTACTGCCGGAATGCCCAATTCGCGGGCGATAATGGCAGCGTGGCAGGTGCGGCCGCCGCGGTTGGTCACGATGGCGGAGGCGCGTTTCATCACCGGTTCCCAATCCGGGTCGGTCATGTCGGTTACCAATACGTCGCCGGGCTGCACTTGGTCCATTTCGGCGGCGCTTTTAATCAGGCGTACGGTGCCTTGGCCGACTTTCTGGCCGATGGCGCGGCCTTCGCACAATACGGCAGATTTGTTTTCGATACGGTAGCGGCGCAGGGTGCTGTTGCGTTCTTCCTGCGATTTCACGGTTTCGGGGCGGGCCTGCAGGATGTAGAGCTTGCCGTCCAAGCCGTCGCGGCCCCATTCGATGTCCATCGGGCGGCCGTAGTGTTCTTCGATAATCAGCGCGTATTTGGCCAATTCGGTGATTTCTTCGTTGCTGATGGAGAAACGTTTGCGTTCGGCTTCGTCCACATCTACCACCTGTACGGATTTGCCGGTTTCGGCGGTATCGGTGAACACCATTTTAATCAGTTTGGAACCCATGGTTTTGCGCAGGATGGCAGGGCGGCCGGCGCGCAGGGTGGGCTTGTGTACATAGAATTCGTCGGGGTTTACCGCGCCTTGCACCACGGTTTCGCCCAGGCCGTAGGAGGCGGTTACGAACACCACTTGGTCGAAGCCGGATTCGGTGTCGATGGTGAACATCACGCCGGAAGCGCCGCTGTCGGAGCGCACCATGCGCTGCACGCCGGCGGAGAGGGCCACCACGTCGTGCTCGAAACCTTTGTGCACGCGGTAGGAGATGGCTCGGTCGTTATAGAGCGAGGCAAACACGTGGTGCATCGCTTCTTTCACGTTTTCCAGGCCTTGGATATTCAGGAAGGTTTCCTGTTGTCCGGCAAAGGAGGCATCGGGCAAGTCTTCGGCGGTGGCGGAAGAACGCACGGCCACGGAAATTTGGTCGGTGCCCGCATCGGCCACCAGTTTGTCCCATGCGGCTTTGATGTCGGCTTCCAGCTCGGCGGGGAAGGGGGTGTCCAAAATCCATTGGCGGATTTGCGCGCCCACGCGTGCCAGCTCGACCACATCGTCTACATCCAGCCCGGCCAGCGCGGCGGAAATGCGCTCATTCAAGCCGTTGTGCGACAAAAATGCGCGGTAGGCTTCGGCCGTGGTGGCAAAGCCGCCGGGCACGCGCACGCCTTTTTCAGCCAACTGGCTGATCATTTCGCCCAAGGAGGCGTTTTTGCCGCCCACCTGTTCTACGTCGGTCATACGCAGATTTTCAAACCAGATTACATTCTTGCCAGACATGATTCTATTCCGTCCTGTGGGTAGTTAAGGGAAAACGGCGGTATTGTAGCCGTTGGCTGTATTTCTGTCATGGGCTACCTGAAACTTGAATCACAAAAGCTGCTAAAATAAGCCGTTTTCAAACCTGTTTACTCATCCCATTAAGGCTACCTGAAAGGAATAATCATGCCTCCCTGCACACGACACGCCATCTTTATTTCCGACCGCACCGGCCTCACCGCCGAGGGTATGGGCGATGCCCTGCTCAACCAGTTCGACGACATTGAATTCAAACGCTTCACCTATCCCTTTATCGACACCCCCGAGAAAGCCGAGCGCGTGGTGGCCGAAGTGAATAAAATTGCCGACGGCTGCAACCTGCGCCCCATTATCTTCACCAGCATCGTGAGCGAAGACATCCGCCACATCATCCGCAACTGCAACGGCCTGCACCTGAGCTTTTTCGATGCCTTCATCAACAAACTGGAAGAAGAGCTCGGCACCCAGGCCGTGTTGCAAGTGGGGCGCACCCACGGCATCCAAAACACCGAGCGCTACGACGCCCGCATGGAAGCCGTAAACTTCTCGCTCAACCACGACGATGGCGTATCCGCCAAAGACCTCGCCGATGCCGACGTGATCCTCATGGGCGTATCCCGCAGCGGCAAAACCCCCACCTGCCTCTATCTCGCCCTGCAGTACGGCATCCGCGCCGCCAACTATCCGCTCACTCCCGATGATTTGGACAGCACAGACCTGCCGCGCATGGTGAAGCCCTTCAAATCCAAAATCTTCGGCCTCACCATCGACCCCGCCCGGTTGCACCATATCCGCACCGAGCGCCGCCCCAACTCCCAATACGCCAGCCCGGAAAACTGTCGGCGCGAAGTGAACGAGGCCGAATCCATGTTCCGCCAGCATGGCATTCCCTACACCAGCACCACCCATAAATCGGTGGAAGAGCTGGCCGCCGGCATCATGCTCGCCTGCAAACTGCAACGGCGCACATAAGCTGCACTACGGCAATATTAAGAGGCTACCTGAAAACATGGCTTACCGTTTTCAGGTAGCCTTTTATATGGCAGCTTGCTTACTGGCTGGTGTTATCGTGCCAATCAGGCTTGGCCTTGCCTTTATTGGTTTTCAGGTAGCCTCCAAACGGCGGACAGCTAGGCTGCCAAGCTGCTTTGCTATAATCCCGCATCTAATCCACGATCCGCCCATCATGCAACTCATCAAATACCTGCAAGCCCAAGGCATTGGCAGCCGCAAGCAATGCCGCCAGCTGGTTGAACAAGGCCGCATTGAGATTAACGGCGAAACCGCTGAACAGCCCGCAGCCGAAATCGAGCCCGCCCAAGTGCAGTACCTCGCCATCGACGGCGAAGAGATTGCCGTTATTCCCCTGCCGCACTACTACATCCTGCTGCACAAGCCCGCCGGTTATGAAACTTCGCACAAACCGCGCGACTACCCCAGCGTGTTTTCCCTGCTGCCCGACCATATCCGCGCCACCGAGCCGCAAGCCATCGGCCGGCTCGATGCCGACACCACCGGCGTGCTGCTCATCACCAACGACGGCGCGTTCAACCACCGCCAAACCTCGCCCAAACACCATGTGGCCAAACTCTACCGCGCCACGCTCAAGCACCCGGCCGACGAAAGCCTGTGTGCCGCCTTGCGCCAAGGCGTGCTGCTGCACGACGACAACGAAACCGTATCCGCTGCCGCGGCCGAATTGGAAAACCCGCACAGCCTGCTGCTCACCATCACCCAGGGCAAATACCACCAGATAAAACGCATGGTGGCCGCTGCCGGCAACCGCGTGGAAGCCCTACACCGCCTGCGTTTTGGCGATTGGGAATGTGAGGATTTGCCGCCGGGGCAATGGCGCTTTATCCAGCCCGAGGATTGAGTGGCTCGGGTACTGGAGGCTACCTGAAACATTGTTGGGGCGGGTTGGGTACCCGCCCGTTTGCTGACTGGATAGCTGGGTGGCTCGGTGTGCTATGCCGATATTTAGTTGCGCTACTTTTCAGGTAGCCTTCCCCAGCCGCCATATGAAGCCCTGCCGTTTGCCTATATAATCGCCGCCATCACACACCACACGGAAAATCATTATGCTTCCTTTGCTCACTGCCGCCACCAATGCCGATTGGCTCGACCAACTCGGCAACAATCTGCACACCTTTTTGCTCAGCCTGTTTTCGCGTGAGGAATTTGGGCTGAACCAGCTGCTCGGCAGCTTATCCAAAACGCTTGGTTGGGTGGATTTGGTGTTGGCGTTGGCTTTGCTGGTGGGGGCGTATTTCCTCTCCGGCCGGCTGCTGGGCAAGATGCCGGCGGAAGACGGCAAGCCGCATTTTTTGCGCCATATCGGGCGCCGCATTGCTTGGCCGCTGTTGATGCTGCTGGGCGGGGCGTTGGCTTTGGGCGGCTGGTTTGCCTTTTTCGGGGCAACGGCGGTGTGGCTGCGCCTGCTGGTGATGGCGGCGCGTTGGATGATTTTGATTCGGGTGGTGCTGGCGGTGTTTCATTCGGCGATTCCAGCCAACCGTTTTTCCGAGCGGATGGAATCTTCGCTGGCTGCTGCGCTGTGGGTTGCGTTTCTGCTGTGGGCTTCGGGCATTGACGATTTGATTCTGGCCTGGCTGCGCGGCTTGCAGTTTTCAGTGGGTTCGGCGCGGCTTTCGCTGTATACCGTGCTCACCGGATTGTTGTGGGTAGGCGTGATGCTGGTGGGCGCGATGTGGCTGTCGCGCTATATCGATGCGCGGCTCAAGGGCAGCACGCGGCTGGATCCGAACCTGCAAATCGTGCTTTCCAAACTGACGCGCACGCTGCTTTTGGTGTTGTCGGTGTTGATTGCGCTGCCGCTGGTGGGCATTGATTTAACCGTGCTTTCCGTGTTCGGCGGCGCATTGGGCGTGGGCTTGGGCTTCGGCTTGCAGAAGATTGCCAGCAATTATGTGTCGGGATTCATTATTTTGGGCGACCGCTCGGTGCGCCCGGGCGACCGGCTCACGGTAAACGGCTTCACCGGCTACGTGACGCAAATCACTTCCCGCTTCGTGGTGCTGCGTAGCGGCAACGGGCAGGAGGCGCTGATTCCGAACGAAACCTTCATCACCTCCACCGTGATCAACGAATCCTACACCGGCAAATCTCTGTGGCAGAGTTTAGACGTTCAGGTAGCCTACCATACCGATCTAACCCAAGCGATTGAGATTTTGCAGGAAGCCGCCGCCGCACAGGAGCGCGTGAAGACCGATCCGCCGCCTAAGGCATATTTGATTGATTTTGCGGACAACGGCATCAATCTGCGGCTCGGCTTTTGGGTGCGCGACCCCGAAAACGGCTTTCTCGGCCTCAGTTCGGCCATTTTGCTCACCGTGTGGCGGCGGTTTAACGAAGAAGGCATCGAATTCCCCTTCCCGCAGCGTGAAGTGCGCATTTTGAACCAAGACCTCTCGCCCGATGCCGCCGCCCTGCTCAAAGCCGGCTATCAGGCGCAGGGCGATACCGCCTCCGACGAATTCGCCAACGCCAATCCCGAGCCGGCCGAGCCATCGGAAAGCCAAGAGGACGCCCGGTCATGAATCGCCCCGCCTATAAGCGCCCGGAATCCGTGCTCGTGGTGCTGCACGACGGGCAAGGCCGTGCCCTGATGCTTGAGCGCGTGTCTCCACCCGGCTTTTGGCAATCCGTAACCGGCAGCCTGGAAGAAGGCGAAACCCCGTTTGCCACCGCCCTGCGCGAAGTGGCCGAAGAAACCGGCATCCTGCTCTCGCCGGAAGAGCTCAAAGACTGGCACACGCAAAATGAATACGAAATCTACGAACACTGGCGCCACCGCTACGCCCCCGGCGTTACCCGCAACACCGAACACGTCTTCTCCGCCCGCATTCCCGCTGCTAGCCCCGTACGCCTCTCTGCGCGCGAACATTGCACCCACCGCTGGCTGCCGCTGGCCGAAGCCGCCAGTCTTGCTTTTTCCCCTTCCAACCGCGAAGCATTGTTGCGTCTGGCCGCCGAAACCGAAGGCAGGCTACCTGAAAAATTGACTGCCCCACCGCTTTGATAGATGATGGCAGTCATTACCCCAAACGAGCTCTGTTATGGATACCCTGCTGCAAGAAGTTACCCAACAACTCGCCCAACGCGGCGAAACCATCACCTGCGCCGAATCCTGTACCGGTGGCCTGCTCGCCGCTGCACTCACCCGCCTGCCCGGCAGCTCCGCCTGGTTTGAAACCGGCTTCGTCACCTACAGCAACCACGCCAAACAGCAGCTCCTCAACGTGAACGCCGCCACCCTCAGCCACTACGGCGCGGTGAGCGAAGAAACCGTGCGCGAAATGGCACTGGGCGCACTCATCGCCACCAAGGCTGATTACGCAATCAGTATTTCCGGCATCGCCGGCCCCGATGGCGGCAGCGAAGACAAACCCGTGGGCACGGTTTGGTTCAGCCTCGCCACCAAACAGCGCATCTGGGCCAAAGAGCAGCACTTCGAAGGCGACCGCGAAGCCATCCGCACCCAAGCCGTGCGCTTTGCCCTGATGCTGATGAAAAAGTATTTGGAGCGATAGGCCGGCAGGGTTGATGGGAATGGAAAAGGCTACCTGAAAATTTCAGGTAGCCTTGATTCATGCTGTCAGCCTTACGCCTTGGGCAGGGTAACGCCGGTTTGCCCCATGTATTTGCCTTTGCGGTCTTTATAAGAAGTTTCGCACACTTCGTCGCTCTCGAAGAAGAGGACTTGCGCCACGCCTTCGCCGGCATAGATTTTGGCTGGCAGCGGCGTGGTGTTGGAGAATTCCAGCGTTACATAGCCTTCCCATTCCGGCTCGAACGGGGTCACGTTCACGATAATGCCGCAGCGCGCGTAGGTGGATTTGCCCAGGCACACGGTGAGCACGTTGCGCGGGATGCGGAAATATTCCACCGTGCGCGCCAGCGCGAAGGAATTGGGCGGGATGATGCAGCAGTCGTCTTCCACGGTCACGAAGTTTTTCGGGTCGAAGTTTTTCGGATCGACGATGGTGCTGTTGATGTTGGTGAAGATTTTGAATTCGTTGGCGCAGCGGATGTCGTAGCCGTAGCTGGATGTGCCGTAGGAAATAATGCGGCGGCCGTCTTGCTCTTTAATTTGCTTGGGCTCGAACGGCTCGATCATGCCATGCTCTTCGGCCATGCGGCGTATCCACTTGTCGGATTTGATGCTCATGGTGTTTGTCCTGGTTTGGGGTTGGTTGAAGGCTACCTGAAAGCGCAGCTGAAGTTTTCAGGTAGCCTTTTGGTACGGCAGGCTACCTGAAAAATGGGTATTTAATCCTGCCAGCCGCCTAGAAGCGATACTAATTCCTGCAGCAGGGTGGAGAGCGCTTCGGCCATCAGGATTTGCGAGGCAAAGGCCAGGCTGGCGGCATCGTCGCCGTGGCTTTCGGCCTCTTCCTGCAATACATCAAGATATTGGATGCGTTTGAGCGTGAAATCCTGGGTGAGCACGAAGGCAATCTGATCACGCCACACGAGGCCGAGCTGGGTAACGGTTTTGCCGGTTTTCACGTGCTGCACCACTTCGTCGGCGGTCAAATCTTGTTTCGACACGCGCACGGTGGGCGCGGCATCGCCCGTGCCTTTGAGTTCGCACATATCATCCAGCTCGAAGCCGCCGCCGCAATCACCTTGCAGCAGCCATTCGGTCATCAGCGAAGAGGGCGATTGTTTGGTGTTCGGCAGCTTGGCTTCAAGCCCGCCCAAGGCTTCGCGCAGCTTGGCCAGCAGGTTTTCCGCACGGGTAGCCGAGGCTTGGTTCACCAGCAGGAAACCGCTGCGCGTGTCGCACACGGCCTGCGTTTTGCTGCTGCGGGTGAAGGCTCGGGGCAGCAGGTCGTCGGTGATTTGTTCTTTGAGCTCCTGCTTTTCTTTGCGCCCCACGGTGCGCGCTTCGGCTTCTTGGATTTCGGCGATTTTGTCGTCCAAAATCTCGCGGATCACGCCGGCGGGCAGCACTTTTTCGGATTTCTTCAGCGCCACGCTCCAAGTGAAATCGGCAGGAAACACCAATTCCGGCGAAAACCCTTCCGGCGGGGCAAAGCCTTCGCCAAACCAGTCCAAACCCTGCGGCGGGGCAAATTCGGCCTCTTGCAGCTTGGCGGACAGGGTTTCCAAATCCGGCAGTTTGTCTTTGTTTAGGGGATAAAAGCTGACTTGTTTAAACCACATTTTGCTTATTGTTTCTATCTGTTTCAAAGCGCGGCATTATACCGCCAATCTGACCAGTTTGCCGTTTCCACCAAAACTTCCCGCACAGACTTGCTTTTGCCAAAGGCTACCTGAAAACGTGAGCTTCAATAAAGTGAAAACCAAGGCTATACAAAGTGAAGGTATGGTGTCTGCGAAGCCCAAGTGCCCGCCTCCATGTAAATTCAAAACAGCCCATGCCTTACTGCCACTTGACAGTGCTTTTTGCATCGGTATAATGCGCGCTCTTTCCCGCATGCGCCCATCGTCTAGAGGCCTAGGACACTGCCCTTTCACGGCGGCAACCGGGGTTCGAATCCCCGTGGGCGTGCCAGTTTCTATTAGCCTGCAACCTGAAAAGGTGCAGGCTAATTTCATTTTATCTTTATAATTCAATCGCATATTTCAATTTCTGGCTATTCATAGCCAGCTCTTGCTTTGCCTATTATTTATGCTTTTTTGCTTCTGTTTTGGTCTGTTTATGCCTATAATTGCAACGGATTTGCAACGCAATTTGCAACGGCGTTGCAACGGCTCGGAGGTAAAAAGCAATGGCATCTATCCGCAAAAAATCTAACGGTATGTGGCTGGCGCAGGTGCGGCGGGTGGCTCGGGATGGGCTGCCGGCGCTAAACCGCTCGGCTTCGTTTCCGCGCAAGGCGGAGGCGGAGGCTTGGGCGGCGAAAATCGAAAATGAGTGGCGCACGCTGCGCTTTGGTGGCGCGCCGAATGTGCCGTTTTCGGAGGTGTTGGAGCGGTATAAAAACGAGGTATCGGTGCACAAGCACGGCTGGCGCAATGAAACTAATATCATCAACCGTGTTCTGCGCACGCCATTGGCGGAGGTGCGGCTGCCGCATTTGTCGGAGCTGCAGTTTCAGGCTTGGGCAGATGAGCGCAAAAAAGAGGTGAGCACGGCCACGCTGCGGCGGGAGTGGGTGTTGCTGTCTAATGTGTTGACGGTGGCATCTAAGCAATGGCGCTGGCTACCTGAAAACTTTATGCAGCGGTTGGATAAACCTGCAGATGGGTTGGCTCGCACGCAGCGGGTAACGGATGAGGATGCGGCGGCGGTGGCGTTTGCGGGCGGTTATACGCCTGACTGCGTACCGAGCGCGCGCACGCAGCGGGCGGCAGCAGCGTTTTATTTCGCACTGGAAACGGCGATGCGGGCGGGAGAAATTGTGATGCTGACGTGGGATTGTGTGTTTTACGACCGGCGCTATGTGCATATCCCGCTTACCAAAAACGGCCACCCGCGCAATGTGCCGTTAAGCAGCAAGGCAATGGCAATTTTGCGGCAGATGGAAGAGGTGCGTGAAAATGCTTTTGTGTTTAATATCACCAGCGGCTCGCTGGATGCGCTGTTTCGCAAGCTCAAGCGGCGCAGCTTGCTGGAAAACCTGCATTTTCATGATGCGCGGCGTGAGGCATTGACGCGGCTAGCCAAGATATATTCGCCGATGGAGCTCGCTAAGATTTCGGGGCACCGTGATTTGCGGATTTTGCTTAATACCTACTACGCGCCCACGGTGGAGGATTTGGCGGATAAGCTGAAATAAGGAAAGCGGCCGATTGGCCGCTTGTTTATTGCTGTCTGCATGATTTGATGTATTTCACCACGTCGCCTGCTATCCAGCGGCGGTTTTTTTTGCCGCTGCCGCGCTGGCGTTTTTCAGGGTCAACTGGCGCGGGAAAATCGGGGCGGCAGACGATTTTGTTGTAGGTGTGGCTGTAAGAGTAATTCATCATTTCCGCAATATCGGCGGTATCGATCAGGATAGCCGAATCTTCGGTGAGCCCTGCCAGCCTGCCGCGCTGCTGATTATTATGCAGCTCCTGCACCATTGATAGGATGGTTTTAATCTCGTTCATGTTTTACCTCTGGTTCCGCTGCGCGGGTTTGCCAACGGCAACGATGCGCCGTTTAAAAGCGTGTTCTTCAACGATACGCCGGTGCAGAATCCGGACGGCAGCTACAACTTTAAAGGCGTAACGGCGGTATTCCAGCGCGGCACGCCCGACCAATCCTATATTCCTGGCTGGGAGAGCGTAGAGCGCACGGTATCGGTGTCTAATCCGGTAAAAAACCAAAGCCCGGTTATCCGCACCGTATCCGACAGCGGCCCGACCCGATTGCGGGTAACGGTGGGGGTGGAGCGCAATGCGGCGATACAGGATAACGGCGATACGCTGCCGGCGAATACGGCATTGATTATCCAGCTGGTAAATGATGACGGCGTGCAGCAGCATCGGCAGGTGAACTTTACCGAGAAGGGCAGCGGTGCGTTTTACCATGACGAGGTGTTTGAGCGGCTGCCGAAAGCGCCGTTTTCCATCAAGGTTTCCCGCCCCACGCCGGACAGCAACAGCGACAAAATCCAAAACAGCACCTTTTTTGCCAGCTATGTGGAAATTACGGATGCCAAACTGTGCTATCCGTTTACCGCGCTGGCGGCCTTGAGCATCGATTCTGACCAGTTCGGCGGGCAGAATCCACGCCGCAATTACCTGATTCGCGGCATCGAGGTGCAAGTGCCCTCTAATTACGACCCGGAAACCCGTGCTTACACGGGGCTGTGGGATGGCAGTTTTAAAACCGCTTGGACGAATAACCCGGCGTGGGTGTTTTACGATTTGGTACAACAAGAGCGCTATTCATCGCTGGCCTTGCGTCTGGCGCCGGAAGACATCGACAAATGGAGCCTGTATCAGGTAGCCCGTTATTGTGATGAGATGGTGCCGGACGGCTTCGGCGGGCTGGAGCCGCGCTTTACCTGCAATGCTTACCTGACCGACCGGCGGCAGGCAGGCGAGCTGCTTACCGAATTGGCGAGCGCCTTTTGCGGGATGCCGCTGTGGAATGGTAACCAGCTGTCGGTATTGTTGGATCAGGGCGGCGACCCGGTGGCGCAGTACGACAACAGCAATGTGGTGGACGGGCAGTTTGCCTACAACGGCGTGGCGCTGAAATCCACCTATACCGCTGTGTTGGTGCGTTTTGCCGACAAATACGACAGCTACCGCAGCAAAACCGAATATGTGGCCGATCCGGAGGCGGTGGCGCGTTACGGCCTGAATATCCAGTCGGTAACCGCGTTCGGCTGCACCACACGCGGGCAGGCGGTGCGTTACGGGCAATGGATACTGCAAACCGGGCTGCGCCAGCAGGATGCGGTGTCGTTTACCGTGGGGCGCGAAGGGCTGAAGCACCTGCCCTACGACATCATCCAAATCGCCGACAACCACTTTGCCGACGCACAGCTGGGCGGGCAGGTGTTGGCGGTGAGCGGCCGGGTGGTTACTCTTGACCGCACCATCACGGAGAACCTGGCTGGTTGGTGGTTCCAATACCTTGCGCTCGAGCAAAACGCACAAGGCGAAACGGTGCCGAAGCATTACAGCCTGAAAGTGGCATCACAGCCGCAGCCTAATCAGCTGCTGTTGGATGGCGACCCGGCAGGGCTGGGTTACGACGACCATTGGGCTTTGTCCGGCAAGGTGGTACCGCGCCAGTATCGGGCGGTAAGCATCAAGGAAAATACCGATGATGGCACGTACACCATTACCGCCTTGCGGCATGACCCGACCAAATACGCGGCGGTGGACAACAGCGCACTGTTTGAGTCAGGGGCAACCACCAAATACGGCCGCCAGCCGCAGCTCGGCAACAGTAACTTATCCACCAACGGGCGGGATTTGACCCTAAGCTGGGAAAACCTGAGCGCCGACGGGCAGGTGGTGAGCTACGACATCAAGATTTTTAAAGACGGCCGGCTGTGGCGGCATATTCCGGATGCGCCCAGTGCCGAAATCAGCCTGCAAGGGCTGCCTAACGGCGATTATCGCGCTGAAATCCGGGGCCGCACCGCGCGTGGCGTGCTGTCTAAACCGCTGGAAAAAGCTTGGAGCCTGAACTACACCATTACCGGGGTGCGGCCCACGCCCAAGCTGTTTGCCATCGGCCTAAATTGGACGCTGCCCAGCCCGCTGCTGGCGGAAGCACACACTGAAATCCGCTACGGCAGGAGCAACAATTTTAATCAGGCAATGCCGCTGGCGAAACTGCCGGCACCGCAGACTGACTACCAGCTCACCAACGTCAAGACCGGCGAGCATTGGTATTTCTGGCTGCGACTGGTGGACAGCGCCGGGCTGGCTGGAGAATGGACGGCGCCGGTGGACGGGGTATGCAGTGATGACCCATCCCTGCTGCTCGAGCAGCTGAAAGGCAAAATCGGCAAAGAGCAGTTTG
>NZ_KV795561.1:0-1190 GCF_001809035.1 Eikenella sp. HMSC061C02 | reverse complement strand
GCACACACCCTTGTATATCGGAATCCCCGTATCATAGCAACAAACCGCCCGGCCGCCACCCGTATACACCCGAGGCAAACAACCGTTGCGTAGCTCAGGGAGCGGCCGGGCAATCCATCGACACAACCGGACAGTTGCCAGACAATACAACCGAATGCAAGGCAGGTTTATGATGAGTACCCAATACCATTACGCAGGCATCGACATCGCCAAACGAAACTTTGTCATCGCCGTTTCGTCTTTGTCTAAAACCAAAACCGAAACCAACAACCCAAAAGGTATCGCCCATACCGTCGAATACCTTAAAAAACACAACGTCGCCCTCGTCGTGATGGAAAGCACCGGCGGTCTCGAAATCCCCACCGCCAAAGCCATCCACCGCGCAGGCATAGCCGTGATTATCGCCAACCCGCGTCAGACGCATCAGTTTGCCCAATCGCAGTCGCTGACCAAAACCGACGCCAAAGATGCCAAAATGCTCGCCTTCTTCGCACAGATGACGGCACAGAAAGAGGATTGGCAAACCATGCTCTACCAACCGCCCACCGAAGCGGAAGAAGTGTTGGAAGCATTGGTCAACCGCCGCAACCAACTGGTGGATATGCGGACTGCCGAGAAAAACCGTCTGCATCAGGTTCACGAAACGCAAGTCGAAAGCGTCAAACAACTGATTGCCCATTTTGACCGGCTGATTGACGAATTGGACAAACAAATCGACGACCACACCCACACGCATTTTGACGGCAAAGCCAAAGTGGCGGAGCAAATCAAAGGCATCGGTTCGATAACGACGGCTACGCTGATGGCGATGCTGCCGGAATTGGGACGGCTGAGCCACAAACGGCTGGCGAGTCTGGTCGGTATTGCCCCGCACCCGAGGGAGAGCGGGGAAACCAAATTCAAAAGCCGCTGCTTCGGCGGAAGGTCTGCGGTGCGTAAGGCGCTGTATATGGCTACCGTGGTAGCGGTGCGTTTCGAACCGTTTATTCGGGATTTCTACCAACGCCTACTGACCAAGGGTAAGCCGTATAAGGTTGCCGTTACGGCATGTATGCGCAAACTGCTGACGATATTGAATGCCCGGATGCGTGATTATTTTGCCGGTAAGGGTATTACCGAGAACGGTATCCGAACGGCTTGATTTGAGTTTTGGTATTTTTGCCCGACGGGGTGAAAAATACAGTTGCTAC
>NZ_KV795560.1:102398-142624 GCF_001809035.1 Eikenella sp. HMSC061C02 | reverse complement strand
CAAACTGCTCTTTGCCGATTTTGCCTTTCAGCTGTTCAAGCAGCAGCGCAGGGTTGTCCGTACAGGTGCCTTCCACCACGTCGGTCCATTCGCCACTGACACCGGCGGCATCAGTCAACCGTAACCAGAAGTACCAACGCTCACCAACTTTCACGTCGGTTAAAGCAAAGGTGTTCTGCGGTGCGGGTACTTTCGCCAGTAGTGAGGACTTCGCCCGGTTATTCTCTTTGGCATACCTAATTTCGGTATGCGCGGTAGCCAGCAACGGATTCGGTAGATTCCAACTCAAATCAATGGCAAACAACTTCGGCGTAGTTCGGACACCTGTCAGCGCATACGTCAGCGTCCAGGCTTTCTCCAACGGTGCCGTCAGTTGCCCGCGAGCCGTGCGTCCGCGAATCTCAGTCCGGTATTCACCGTTAGGCAAACCTTCCAGCTTAATTTCCGCATTCGGCGCATCCGGGATATGACGCCAAAGCCGCCCATCTTTGAAAATCTTAATGTCGTAGCTGACGATCTGTCCGTCCGCAGACAGGTTGTCCCAACTAATCGTGATGTCACGGTTGGTGCTAGACAGATTGCCATTACCAATTTGCGGCGTGGTGTTGTACACCGTAGTCGCGCCCGGTGCGAACAATGCACTGCGGTCCACGGTTTCATATTTACTGGGGTCGTGCAGCAACGCCGTAATGGTGTAGGTGCCTTCCTCCGTGTTCTCTTTGATACTGATTGCACGGTACAGTCGGGGGCGAACCTTCCCGGTCAGCGCCCAGTTATCGCCAGCCGCCAATTGTGGAGCCGATTCCAGCAAAATCTGGTTGGGTTTCGGCTGGGATACCACTTTGATGTGGTACTGCTTCGGCACGGGTCTGCCGTCGGCATCATTCTCAAAACCGATATATTGCAAGTGCCAATCGGTCAGGTTCTCCGTAATCGGGAAATCCACCGTCAGTAGTTTGTCATTCACGTCGATTACACGGCCACCCAGGCGCAAGCCCGCATACTGGTTGTCCGCCACCTGAATGATGTCGTAAGGTAAGTGACGCAAGCCTTCACGACCTACAGTGAACGACACGGTATTCTGTTGGCGCAATCCGGTTTGTAGAATCCACTGACCAGCACGAACAGCCTGCCCACGAGAGTCACAGCCGAACGCAGTTACAGACTTAATGTTCAGACCGTAACGTTTGATGGCCTCGTTATCCGCAACGTATTCCGTTTTCGAACGGTAGCTGTCGTATTTATCCGCATAACGAACGTGTACCGCAGTGTGTGTGGCTTTCAACGCGCTGCCGCTGTAGGCGAACAACCCGTCCACCACGTTACTATTGTCATATTGCGCTACCGGGTCTTGATTCTGGTCCAACACCACGGAGACTTGATTGCCGTTCCAGATAGGCATACCGCAGAAAGCGGAGGCAATATCGGTCAATACCTCCCCGGCCTGTCGTTGGTCGGTGAGGTACACGTTGCAGACGAAACGCGGCTCTTGCCCCCCAAACCCGTCTGGAACTTTCTCGTCACAGTAGCGAGCGACCCGGTAGAGCGCCCACTTGTCGATGTCTTCCGGGCGCAAGCGGCGGGCTAACGTGGAATAACGAGGCTGGGTCAGCAAATCGTAGAATACCCATGCCGGATTATTCGTCCACGCCATTTTGAAGCTACCATCCCAAAGTCCGGCGTAGGTTCTAGCCTCCGGGTCGTAGTTACTGGGAACTTGAACCTCTTTACCTTTAATCAGGTAGTTACGACGCGGGGTCGAGCCACCGAATTGGTCGGAATCGACACTAAGTGCCACCAACGCGGTGTGCGGATAGCACAATTTCGCGTCTGTGATTTCAACGTAGCTGGCAAAGAAGGTCCCGTTCTGTACCTTGTCCGTTTGGCTGTCCGGGGTGGGACGAGTAACTTTGATGGAGTAGGGCGCAGGGGGTAGGTTCTCGAATACCTCGTCATGGTAGAACGCGCCTGAACCTTTCTCTGTGAAATTCACAGTGCGTTGGGTGTGTACCCCATCGTTATTGACAATGGCTACCACCAGAGACGTGTTGGCGGGCAGGGTGTCCCCGTTGTCCTGGATGGACACGTTACGTTCGACACCTACAGTTACACGCAACCTGTTCAACCCGTTATCGGATACAGTGCGTACCACGGGGGAGGTGTTCTTCACCGCAGTAGAGACGGCAACAGTACGTTCTGTTGTCTCCCATCCCGGGATGTAAGACTGGTCCGGCGTACCACGTTGAAACCACGCGGTCACACCTTTAAAGTTGTAGGTGCCATCACTGTTTTGAACAGGCGTGTCATTAAAAAAGACGCTCTTGAACGGAGCGTCATCACCATTAGCGAACCCAGAAACCACCCCCTCACTGATCACATCTACGATACGCAGGGTTTGGGCGGACGATAGGGTATTCGGCGCTTCATACGGAGTACGCGCACCACCGCCTGCTTTCTTACCACCCATCTATATAATCCTTTATACCTGTTGTAGAACCGCCGTGTAGTTCCGAGCCCGCACGGAATCATCATTAAAATCAGTGTTGTAGTATTGCCCGTTTGGCGCCTTCGCCGCCCTGCCGGTGATAAACGTTTTTTCGAGTTTCAACGTCACATCCGTCGCTTCTGGGTTTTGCAGTACGGGGTCGCCGTTCGTGTTCACGCGACGTGAGACCACACCTTGGGAGACTACGCGACTACCACAGTAAGCTCTGCCGTAGCACAACGGTACGGGTTGGCCTTGTGCGGACGTGTTATCCAGATTGGAGAATGCGGTATTTCGACCCGCTTTTTGTCCTCGTTGCTCTGTATCCAGCTTCGGGGTTTTCGTCAGCAGTTGAGCCACCCCACCTAACACGAGACCCATACCTAAGCTAGAGATACCGGTCAGTAGAGCGCCACCGGCGGCCCAGCCAAAGGGGTTCCACCACGCAAAAATGAGAAGCGCAACACCCGCCACGATCTGTCCGACACGGCCCGCACCTTGAATACGCGGGACGATATGTAAGACCCCGTGCCCACCTTGCTGAAACTCCGTTTCCAACTCTGCTTCGCTGAAGTCGTGCCGATTGAAGCGGACCTGATAAAACCCGTTCTGTAAAATCTCCCGCAGATTCGGCAACTGCGTCAGTAATGCGCGGACCGCCTCGGCCGGCGACGCAACGTGCAAATTAAAACGGCGACCGTACTCACTTAGGCCGCCGTGCAAGCAAACTGTAATCATGGTGCTACCACCATTTCACAGCTTTGATGAAGTATCCGAGCGCAAGGAGAAAAGGCACGACCCAGACGCACCACATAAACATTCGGACTTCCCGGTGCTTCACAAACAATTCAAACATTTTTCGCACCTCCTCTAAAAATTTGCTATAATCCAATTAGCTTCAATCCTTTGCACGGAAAGGGTTGTCAAATAGAAACGCCATGAAGTTCCCGCTTCATGGCGTTTCGCCGTCATCAATTCGAGTGTTCCAAATCATTCATAATGGCTTGCAGCATCTCAGGGTGCCAGTCCTTGTGCCGCCAGATACTGTGGGTGCGGTCTTGCATAAAGCGTCCGTACATATCGCGTCGGCTCAAGTGTCCAATGGCATGATGCAGTACGTCACCGTCTCCAATATAGAGCAGTGCATGACTAGGATGTCCTTCAAACGCCGTGATAATCACGTCCCCTGGCTGCACGTCGTACACTCTGGAGAATCCAGCCTGCTTGGCGAGTTTCACAAAGAGCTCTTGGGCTGCATCTTCATCGATGTCGCCACGCTGAACCGGCATCAAATCAATCCCAGCCAGATGGTAGGCGTCAGTCAATAGGGTGTAGCAGTCCGCCGTGCCGTACTCGAACAAGCGACCCCGCAGATGCGGGACCGGTTCGAAGATTTTCAGGCTACCTGAAACAGCGAGCACCCACGGCAACTTGTTTGCCACCTGAACTTGTCGATCCGCACCCGATAAGAAAGGTTCGCCGTTTGGGTGAGAATGCACGATGGCGATCACCTCACCTTGGTCCGATGCTTCGATGAAATCCAACGGGGAAATCTCAAAGCGCTGCCCGGGTTCGATAGCCACATTCTTACAGGGGCGATACACCTGTTTCCGACCCGCTTTAATAACAAAGCCGCAGCACTCGTTCGGAGCTTCTGCGGCAGCGTGGTTCAAAATCTCAGTTTGAATAGTCTTTGTCAGATTCATCGGTCTTCCTCTCGCCGGGTACCGTGGTCCACCCACCATAGGGAGGTGTCGCGCTTCCAGCAAAACGACGGGCACACGCCGAGATTGTTCGGCTATCCTGATCGTCGCCCTGTCCTTGAGTAAGATACGCAGCTAATGCTCGAACTAGCTCCTGCACCCTCTCGTCTGAAAAGGGGATTAGCTCATGAGCATTAAACTCCTCTCCATCCGAAGAGGTCACATACGCTATTTCGCACACAATCCCCGAAGAGGTCTTATAGAACGTTACATCTCCTTCAGAGAAAATACGCTTTTTAGTCAAATTGGAGTTCATATCAAGGCCCTCAAGACAGTCGACTTGGGCGGGAAGTCACACAAATCTGGTCAGGCAGCATGTGCTTGAGACAGTCGTCACCCAATACAGAAGTCAGGTTGCCGTTCTTGTCGTAGTAGAACGAAGCGGCCTTTTCTTTCAAACCAACCATGAGAATGGTCTCTTCCGTCTTGGTGTCAGTCAGGATTACCAATGATTGAATCATTTTTACCTCTACCCTTTGTAACAAATTCTGTCTCTGTCTCAGCGTCTAAGTAGTACATGAAGATAGACTCCGTACCGTCTGCCATCGGACCCATCTGGGCAATAAGGCACCCAAAACCCTTTTCTGGTGCATAAGCGAACCGTGTAACCACACGACTAAGGTCTAAAAGAGGGTAAGGTTTCATTGAAAAGCTCCCAGTGGAAAAGTAAACTGCAGGTCTAAACACAAGGATGCCAAATGGACACTACGATTTTTGACAATAGATTCGCTTCGGAGGACTTCCAACAGGCTGTCAGCCGACAGGTTGACGTCGATTGGACTTCAGAGGCTTTCCTCGTCTTCCACCTTATGTGTGATAAACACATTGAATCTTTTATCTATAATGTCTGTGGAATAGAGGACTTTCTATTTAATAAGCAAAAGAACAGGGAAGTGATAGGGTTTCTTGACAAAGTAGTAATAGCGAAAAACCTAGGACTACACCCATCATTGGCTTCTGCCTTGAGTGAGGTTAACTCCATTCGTAACAAGTACGCCCATCGCCTGAAAAAAGAAGAGATAACAGACAAAATTCCTGAAATCCGCAAACGGTTAGAGGAGGTGGGTAAGCACTTTAAGATTAGGCCATTGGATAAGGTGTTGTTAGCGACTGATGAGACTGGGGCAGGCGACACCAAACCTACCACTTTTGAAAATTCTTCAATGCCTTTTCAATTACTTATTCTATCCTGCTATCTAGCCTATACCTTGAAAGCCAACCTCCAACAACTTCCGTCACGTTAAGGTGGTTAAGTCAAAGTTTTATCTACAGAAATCCAGCCGCCGTAGGGCAGGGCGGCGGTTTCCCCAAAGCGGGCTTTGCAGCCCAAGAATTTGTGGCTACAGTCATCTTTCTGTGGGTCGTTGGTCGGCATGTCAAAACGGTCAGCTACCGGTTTCCCACGATAACCGCACTCCTCTCCGCGATACGCCCAAGGGCAATGGTCGGCCAACATCAGTCGAGCCGGGATAATCGAACCGTCCGCCTCTGAGGGTGCGGATAATTCAAACTGGGCGTTTTCCGTGGTCAGCGTGACCATCCGCTCGATCAGATATTTGCTGACAATTTCCTGCGTGGGGTCCGCTTCCGGATTACCTCCGGCGAAGTTCACTGCATCCAAGAATTGGCTGTATGTTTGTCTGCGCCATACCTCTGCCCCCACCAACTGGTCGTACTTTTCCGCCAGTCCGGTAATCACACCAAGTACGTTGGCCAACGTAACCTTCGGGCGGTTGCCGGCACCTTGGCCGGTCATCTCAAACCCGTCCGCGTGGATTGGGTGTGGGTCATAAGTTTTACCCTTCCACACCACAGGTTGCCCAAGTTCGTTCACGATATTGCAGTAGCGCAGAATCTCCCCGCCCAGAGGTCGCAGGTCCAACTCCCAAAGGTCCACCAGCGCATTCTGCTGAAGCGCCGATGCGGCCTGATAAATTTTGATTGCTTGAGTGCGTGGCATTAGATAAAGACCTCTTTGAACGTACAGCGTAGGGAGTCAGGGAAACCGCTCTCAGTGCGGCGCATCTCGGCACAGTACACCATCACACGCTCGCCGGACGGACGTTCCCAAATGAAGCGCTTGCCTTGATTGTCGAGCAAGAAGGCTACGATTTCGTCAATCACCGTTGTGCTACGGTCGAACTGAAGAGAAAACTTGCGCTGAGGTAGAGCCAACGACTTGTTCTGGAGTTGTACAACGCCGTTTCCAAACTGTACTTCGCGGATACCTAGGTCCACTTCCGTGTCCATACCGCGATTCGGATTCCAAGTAAACGTGTCCATAAAGCTCCAACGAAAACGCCCACCAAAGGCGGGCGCACGAAAAGTAATTTATCAATTCACATTATACCGAGTGCCAAGCATCTTGTACATAATTATCCGATAAAACGTGTAATGCGTGTAATAGTAGGTCGTCTAAAAAACGATACACCTCACTAGCACGACGTTTTATCGTGCGGAGTGACACACCCGAAAGCGTAGCAAGCTCGGCAAAATGAGGGCGCTGGCGGTGGTTCAGCCAACATAAAACCATGCCTTCCGCCACCGGCTCATTAAAGTTGAACGTCTGGCGCAGCAGGGTAGCAGTTGCAGCCAAGGCACCTGGTACCAGGCCGTACTTGGCGCGGATTAGGTCGCGCTGGTCGGGAGGTAGTTCCCCGATACGGAGGTGCAACTTCGCTGCCGCATGATGCGCCGCATACGGGTCAGTGCCCCCGGTGGTCGGTAGCCCACTCCAGGAGGAGTGAACCACGACCGCCATTGAGGATTGCTCGAACGCCCAGTACAGGTTCTGCTCTAATTCGGCGAAGGTCATGCTACCCCTCCGTTACGAATGGCGTTGTTAATTATCTCGCCCGGACGCAACATCCTGGTCACTTGTTCCACCACGGTGTTGCGAATGGCTTCACCCAACTGTTTAGCTTCGTTGGCGTTCACACCAGACTCGGTAGAGCCATCACTGTTTACGGTCACGCTAACTGATACCGGGGCATTTACAACGGTGCCGCCACCCATACCCTGAACTTGTACCCCGAGATTGCCGTTGGCGGTTCTAGTCAGCGGCATCACCGCTTCAGAACCTTGTTCACCCATCAACCCGCGTCCGCCGTTGAAGCCGAAGTAGGTCGGGGAAGAAACCACCCCACCTCGAGCGAAAGCAACCAACCCAGAGGAATTGAAGACTCGACCGTGCGCGGCGGTGGCGAACATCCCACCTATCGAGCCGCCTGCTGTGCTAACCCCGCTACCGCCGAAGAGATAGGACCCGACATAGTTCACCAACTTCATCGTAGCCATCCGCATATAGATTTTGGATAAATCTTGCAGGATGGAGACCGTCATTTCACGGAAGCGAAATCTGCCAGTGATGGCTAAATTCTCCATTGCAGAGGTCATATGGCCGACTACGGAGTCCATTTGGCTGGATGCGAACTTCGCGTAGTTGAAGGAGTTGGCCACAATCTCGTTGTAGGAACGTTGTAACCCCATTCTCCAGTCACGTTGCAGACGAATCTGATTCTCCATCTGCTCTTTGACAAGCGAAATTTTCTCGTCATAGCGGCGAGCCGTTACGCTGTAGAGGTCTTGGTCGTTGTTCGGGTCGTCAGTGACGCCACGGGCTTCCAATTTCTGCAATTCCGCGCGTTTTTCTTTCTCGAGTTGGGTAATCTCAAGTTGTGTTTTCAGTTGTCGGCTGCGCTCTTCGGAGTACACGCCCAGTTGGATTTCCATATCCAAGCGCTGCTTGGCGACGTTCAACTCCTCTTGTTCCAAACCGGCACGATACTTGATACTATCCTCGTTATACCTTTGCAATTTCAGTTGTTGCGCCTGTACAGCACTGGATTCCCCGCTTTCACCGGAGACCCCGAGTAACGCGGGAACGGCACGACCACCAGAGGATGTCATGACTTTAGTAGGGTCCATCAATCTACCATTCACCCGCGTGGTGTAGTGCAGATGAGGTCCTGTACCGATACCTGTGCGACCGGATTTAGCCAACACTTGCCCAGCTTCGATACGATCACCTACTTTCGCCAACACTTGCGACAGGTGAGCCATACCGTGCGTTACACCGTTGTCGTCATCAAACAGTAGTTGTATCCCACCGTGTGCAGTGGAGTAGGATGCTCTTACACGACCACCCGCTGGGGCGTGGATTGGTGTGCCTTCCGGTACAGCTAAGTCAATCCCGTTGTGAAAAGTAGATGCACCGGGTACAGGAGCCTTGCGCGGACCGAAGCCGGAGGTAATCCTTGGCACATGGTCGAATAGTTTGGTATAGGTGGGGACCATTCTGCTGGACGCGGCTGGGTTGCTTTGAGTATCTCTCAGAGTATCCGACGCTGCTGCCCTATCTTCAGCAGACCCTTTGCCCGACTGAATAAGCACCCGAGCATCACGCCGAATAGTTCGAATTTTTTCAGCGTCCCCCTGTCCATTAAGTTCATCAATGCGGCGGGCAGCGTTCATCGAGCGTCTGGCTGCCTCCCCATTAGGGTCGATCATACCGTAACGTCGATACTCTAACTCGAGCTGGGCGTTCGCCTCTCTTAAATCCCTTTGAGCTTGTTGCTTTCGCAGGGAAATATAGGAGCTGCTGCTGAAGGTCGGTTCACGTTTTGCGCCACCTGAACGGGAAGATGTGGGTGGGGTGCCGAACTCGTTACCAGTAACCTCAACCTGAGACCTTGCCGTACCTGCACGAACTTCACTACCTTTTTGTCGGTGCACCGCTGTGATACCCTGCACCAATTGAGGAAGAAGTGTCTGCATATCGCGCCGAGCCCGTTCAAGCTCCGCTTGTTTCACAGCTAGTTCATTATTCTGTGGGCGGGTTGTGCCGAAACGGTTAGTTCGGTTGGTATTGGTCGTAGCACCTTGACGCTGCAACCGGGAAACCTCAGCCAGCCGGTTGTTGTAATCCTGTACGATAGAGTGCTGTAGTGCCGTCATAGTCGACAAACGCTTTTCCGGGTCTTCCAGAGCCCAGCTTTCAGGGGTCTTCCCGTTTCTCTGAAGCATCTCGAAGAACGCTGGGGCGTCAAGAACTGCTGCCGGAGCCACGGACAACCCAAATTTTTCCTGCCCAGCCTGTTTGCCCGCCTGCTCAGGAGACACCCCGGACATCATCAGTTCCTGCCTACGTTCGTAGAAGGCACGTTGCTGTGGGGTAGCCGTACCAGCCTTCCAGGCGCGTTCGGCATCCTCCATCTGTGCTTGGACACCGGGGTCCAGACGTTTATTAGGGTCGGTCAGACGGTCGAAGAAGCTCGCAGTTGCAATAGCTTCCGCACGAATCTCCCGCAACTTCTGCACTGCGTACTGAGTACGCAAATTCATCAGCTTGATGGCGTTGTCATACACATCTTTCTCCAACGCCATACGAAGGTTACGATCTTTTTCCGACAATGTTTTCTGGCTGGCCAGCATCTTGTCGAGGTTGGTTAATTGATCCATCAGCAAAGTTTGTTTGCGGTCACGGATCATCAACTCTTGCTCGATGCGTTTCTGCCCCGTTTGAGCTAAGGTCTGCTCAGTGGAAGCCGATAATTTAGTAATCTCGTCTTTTGTAACTTGGTTAATACGCGCAAGGTTCTGGGCAAAGGCTTCGGTAGTCTGTTGATAAGACAACGCCGTTTTATTTTGCACACCAGACAGTAATGCTTGGTACTCCGTATCGAAGTGTTTACCAGTCTCGGAGTCAATACCGAACTTCACATCCATACGATGACCAGCGCCGGAGGTATTAAATGCTTTGTACGTCTCTGTGCTGACTGCCGCTAAATCACTGCGTAAACCCTTCACAGCCACCGCGAACTCATTGGCTTTGTCCGCGCTCATTTTCATGTAGGTGTACACCCCAGCCAGCGCGGCTGCCCCCGCCACGGCCCACCCAAGAGGGTTCGATGCAAAGGCAGCCCACATCGAACGGGCGGCCACGGTCAAAGCGGTAATGCGCGGGGTAGTTGAGGAGGTGAGGGTACTAATCAGAGATAACGATCGGGTGTACTTCCCCCCCGCTTCTGTTGCAGCTAACGCGGCTTTTGACCAAGTCCACAGTGAACCGGCACCTTTAAGCGCCACGACGGTTGTAGTGGATGCACCGAGAGAGACTAGGAGAGGGGTTAGTGGGGATAGCACAGATAACACTCCAACCCCAGCTTTCGCGACCCCAATCAAGCCATTAGCGATCCCCGTCAATCCGTTCACTACGTCGGGGCGGTTGGCCAAATTAGTGAGGCTAACCAAAACCCCTGTATAAGGTCCTTCAGTCTGTCCACCGACCACCGCAAAAGTCGATTCCCAGGCAGCCTTCATCTTACGGAATGAACCTTCCGCCGTATCCCCAAGCCGTCCAGCCTGCACTGTGGTGTAGCCCATGTTCTCCGCACCGCGCAAAATCTCTTGATGCAGTTTGCGGAACTCTTCCGTCGTGGTATTCAGCAATACGTCGGCGGCGCGCATCCCGCGCTCATCCAAGAAGGAGCGCATCCAGAGTTGTTTGGATTTATCATCCATCCCTCTAAATTTGTCTTGCAGTTCGGCGATGATGTGGGTGAACGGCTTCACCATGCCGGACGCATCGTAGGCGGAGATACCCAATGCTTCCAAGGCTTTCCTGGACTTCTCGGTACGGCCAGCTAAGTCAGTCAGCAAGTTACGCACTGCGGTACCAGCACTGGAACCAGTAATGTTCACACGGGCGAGCAAGGCCAAGGTAGTAGAGGTATCCGCTACAGACAAGCCGAACTTATTCGCTGCCGCACTGGCCTGTTTCATAGACATCATCATCTGTTCGATAGAGGTCTGTGAAACGTTGGCCGCCATCGCGGTCTGGTCCATACCAGCCTTCAGCGATGCGGAGTCGTACAGATTAAACGCGGATCGCAGACCGGTGGTAAACAACGCGGCTTGTTCGTCGGTTGTACCGGCCACCAGCGCCATATTCAGTACGGAGGGGAGAAGTGACATCGCCTCCTGCGTTTTCAGACCGGCTTGCGCCAGAACGCGCAAGGCTTCAGCCATCTGCAACGGCCCCTGTGTGTACTGGCCGCCGCCCATGTCCAGCAAGGTGCGGGTCAACTCCTTCACACGAGCGTCGCCTTCCTCAGCCGCAGCACCTACCAATGCCATCTGCCAACCTAGTTCACGGTTGGCACCAATGGATTTCAGCGCAGCGATAGATGGAACCAGACCGGCAATCATCCCGAGGGTATTACCCCAAGACAACCAGATCATGCCGGCAGACGCAGACATACCACGCCATACCCCATGCAAATTGTTGCTCAGGGAGAGGGTACTCTGGAGGTGTTGATTTACATTGCGTGTGTGATTCGCCACTTTGGCGTGTTCAGCCGCAGAGCGTTGAGCCGCCGCTGCGGCCTTCTGCGTCGTATCCGCAACCCTGGTCAGCCCGCTCGTGGCTCGACCCATATCGGACGTCCATCGCACCCCGGCGGATTGCATCTTCGTCAGATTAGTATTCGCCTCACTTAGGCGAACGTTCATGGTCGAGGTAGCAGCCGAGAATGCCTGCGCTTGGCGGGTGGCATTCTGCAAGACGGTGGAAGCACGTTGGTCGATAGACACCAATTTATCCGCAGACGTCTTCAAGTCTGAGGCCATTGCCTTCAAGGTGTGATGCTGCGCCTGTAACTCTTTGAGTACATTACGCAGGCCATTCGGATTATTAGCACTACTATTGATACTCGTGAGACGCTTCTCTACGGTTTCCAGCTGGGAGATCAGCGTGGGGAAGCCGGAGGAAGTAATCTTGACTTCTTGAACAATAGGAGAAGACATAAATGGCTATCCGATAAGAAAATTCGATAGCTCTATTTTATCAAATATTACACAGTTTATACAGTAAAAGGTAGAATAAGCGGAAAGATTGCAGCGAAAAAACCTCCCATTACTGGGAGGTCTTCTGTGCCTGCGCGGCCAAGCGCTCGGATAGGAGCACCGCGTCTACTTCGGTCAAAACCGAAACCAACAAAATGCGCTGCTCCGGGTCATCCAGCATGATGATGTCGAGGTACGCAGCGTACTCGCTCATGGGGATGTAATATTCCGACATCCCGATTTGTCGGCTGCGTGTCAGCATGGTATATGCTTCAAACAACCAATCAAACTCAGGATTGCGCTGGGACATCTGTTTCAGAGCATCTGGGGTCGCCCCTTGTTCTTTTAGTTCCAGAAGGAACTCAAGTTGGGGCGCCCACTTCTGCTCCCAGCGCAGGCACTCAATTAGTTTTTTACTGCGGCGTCCTGTTTGTATTTACGGAATTTCTCCACCTGGGTGGCGAACTCCAAAACAGCGCCGAAGAACTCTGGGAACTCCAGCAACTGTTCTGCGGCCTCGACAGAGTAGGGTAGCTCCTTCTCGTTTTCGTCCAAGATGCCTTCCCAACCTTTGAGTAAGGTGTGGGCGAACACACGGCGGTTCAGTTCAGTGCGAGCTTCAGTTTGCACTTCACGATCCTTAGATTCCAACTTCGCCGCATACTCGGCTTCCAGTTGGCGTTCTAATTTAACGTGCTCAGGGTTGCCGTAACGAGCGACCTGAAGACGGGCGCCATCTTCAAAGTCAAACCATAAACCTCTGACTTCAGCGGCAGTGTCCATCGCATAGCGTCTGGCGACGCTGAAACCTTTTTTAGCAGCTTTCGTTGCCATAGTTCTTCCTTTCCTTGGGGGAGATGGGCAGGGCTTTCGCCCTGCGGTTGGTTAGAATCGGTCGATGAAAATAGTTTTGTGGGTTGTGGGATCCATCAAGGCAGAGTATTCCAACTCCACCATCACCGGACTGTCGTTGTCTGGGATCGCAACTTTCGGGGAGTTCAATTCCACAGAGGGTAGGGTGATGGCGTAACCGTGGCCGTTACGGTCATACACTTTCCAACTCAGGTTGAAGCGGGTCTGACGAATTACTTCGTTGTAGATGCTGCCCTTGTTGAAATACATGCTGATATTGCCGGAAACCTTGATTACGCCGGCGGTAACGTCCACGTTACCCAACACGCCGATGGCGTCATGACCCTTCATGTTGTTGTCATACTCCAGCGTGATTTTTTTCACACCGGCAGTCATATCAGTACGGATGTCAGCGCCGTCCAGCAGCACATTCTCCATACCCAACACAGCGTCAATAATCGGGTTCGCCTGGCTGGCGTTGTAGTCGGTACGGTCGCCCAACATTCGGGTATCGCCGTTGGCCGCAGTCATGCCGATAATTTCGAATGAGCCCGTCATCGCAGCCTTGGATTCAAAGTTCAGGCTGAACTTTGACATCTGGCAACCGCGATAAATGAAACGTTGGTTCGCATCACTGATGGTCTTCTCGAAGGAGAAGGAGCGACGTTTTACACCGTTGGTCAAACGTTTGTGGTGAATCACAGCGTCGGCTACAGTCTGGTCTTCCAAATCTTCGTACACGGTAATCTTTTTGCCGGCTACGGTCTGTACACGCAGCGGTTTGGCGTTCTTCGGTTTGACACCGGTACCGGTAATCAGGATGTAGGCGCCAACCGGCAATGTACCGAACGCACTGATGTTGCTGGTAAAGGTAATAGACTTATCAGCAGCCTTGAACTCGGCAGACTCGGCAGCAGTAGCGCCGTTGGTACCGAAAGTGGACCAGTCGTCCATCAGTGTGGCTTCCAACAAAGTGTCGTATTCGCCAGCAGACAATTCAAACTGAAAGCCGCCGCTCACCTGGTTGTCAGTCAAGAACATACCTGCGGTCTGGCGGGTGGCGTTAATCTCTTTGGAGACCTCTTTAGAGATGGTCTGCTCAAAGGACTCGCCTGTCATACGCAGATTGATACCTTTGCCAGTGGTCGGTGTTTCCCCTGCCACGGTTTCAGGGATATACGCTAACTGGCCGGAGGCCGTGGTTGCTACCCGTAAAGCCATAATGCTTCCTTTCTGTTGCTAATCAATGTAGTAATGCCAAAACGGTATCGCCACGCGATAACCGACCCAACCTTTTATTTCGCCAGTATTCGGCAGTTTGCGTCCCACTTGAGTGGTTGCTCCTCCGAGGTCTTGACGTTGTAGCAGGTTGGCGACCTCCTCTCGGAGTTGGTAGCCGGTACGCATACCGGTCATCTGTTTCACCATCACCGTCACGAGGATCGAACCCTCGTCGCGGATCATCGGCTGTGCGTTTAGGTCAGCCTGAGTTGAGTTAGAGTAAGCGAGCTCCACTGAAACAATCGGGCGTTCATCCCGGTCCCAATCTATGGTAGGACCGTTCTCCAAATAGAGCCGGAAGTCTTGGCGGTTACGGCTCCAGTTCACCAACTTAGTTACAACCGCATCGCGGAATGTCAGACTACCCATCGTCAACCTCAATGTCGGGTGAATCGTTTAAACGTATTTGAATCATTTCCCGGATTGCCGCCATGTGCCAGTAATCTTGATTAACCTCACGGAGCTCGATAAGCGCGGGGTTATGCTCTAACCAATAAGACGCATGTGGAGCGGCGTTAAATAAGTAGAGTGAGACTTGATGCTGTTGCTTTACAGCCTGAGCCACCTCTGGCATCACTCGCCCCAAGCGGGTAGAGACCACATGTGCGTTATAAGCATCAGCGTTACTATCGAAGATACCGTCTTCGAACCGCGGCTCTGGTAAAGGGGTGCCTGGGCGGGGTGTGGTGTCCGGAATAGTGAACACCCCACTAAGTTTCGTCACGACATACCACTGGTTCGTAGCTATCCCAGAATACTTCGGCGTACGGTCGGTCGCACACTCCAGCATCACTGTAACCGCAGCTTTCGCCGTGCTTTGAATCTCCCGCTGGACCTTCTTCACTATCCCTTGCAAGGCGGGCAGATTCTGTAAACGTCCTGACATCCTTACGTCCATCTTAGGACACCCTACGGAACACTGCCGATACGGAATCATCGGAACGTTTGGTCTGACTAGCCAACTGCCACTTATCGCCGCGAAATTCGATGCGGGTATCTTGTTTCAGGTGAACCGCATCAGCAGGAGCAAAGCGGAGGCGGATGTCGCCAACTTGTTCCTTATCGAAGGATGGTAGTTCGTGGGTATAGTCATCACGCCAGTTCAGCAGTAGAGCCTGCAACGTAAGATCAGAGCCGCCGATATAGGTTTCAGTAATCGGGTCCCAAGTGCCTGTGCTGGGGATACGCACCGACACAAAACAATCAGGTTCGAGCTCGTTGCACTCTGCCACCATCAAACCGGCTGCACCGGATAAGATGTTGCGACAGATGTGCCACTGCCCGTCCACTTGAAGAAATTGACCAACCTGCACCGGTTCGCCGGGTGTGAAGTAGATGTAATACTGACTTTGCGACTCGGAAGTCGTTGTAATGTCTTTCACATCTTTAATCCACACCCGCGACAGGTACACTGCCGTTCCCCCATTGGCCAACACTTCGGCAGTCGTTCCCGCCTTTCCGAGATGCGCTTGTTGAGCGACATAGCCGACGCGGGTTACAGCCGCGCCGAACGAGTCGCCGGACGGGTCTGTTGCTACCAGCCAAGCCTCACCACCGACCACGACCGTGCGTCGCGTAGGGAGGTGGCTGCCGTACCTCATATAGAAAGTACGGCGCAGCGTTGTCAGACCATCCCTTCTCGGGCTGTCCCAGGCCACCACCTGGCACTTAGCCCTGAGCTTTTGACCGGTGTAGGCATCCCACATCGGAGTTCGATCAAAGAATCGGGATACCTGTTCCAAGCGCATAATTACGTTCCGGTTACGGGGTCATACGTTGGTCGCCCTGAGGAAATCGGGGACAACCTGGTAGCATCAACATAGATGCCGTCCAATAAACTTTGTAGCTCCGCTTCAGTCAGAGCGAAACGGGCACGAATACTAGTAATTACGTTTTGTAAGTCGGTGTCGAAGCGTTGGAAACTTGCTTTCGAATCAGTCAGAGTACGAGCCACTACCAACGGTAGTACGTCGCAAATCCGATCAGCGAACGCATAGGCCACCCAACTCTTAACTAACGACACCACTTGTACGTCTCGCGGATCGCTACTGGCAGCTAAAGTGCTCCAGTTCGTCGCTAAACGCGGAGATAATTTCATCAGTTTTAAACTGATTTCCCGACCATGTACGGGCTGGGCCAGCATCTCGTCAGGAATCTCCGCAGGAGAGAGTCCAAACAGCGAGCGCACTTCTTCTGTGGTAGTGAGGTCGCCGAAGCCGGGAACTGCCAGGGCAGGTGCCGGGACGGCGGTGCCGTCGTCATAAATCTCTTGCGGAGTAGGCATGGTTATTCAGTCTTTTCTGTGGACTCGGGTTCAGAGGCAGCTCTGCTACGACCACGTTTCGGCGTATCAGCTTGCTCCTCTTCGGCTACAGCAATCAGACCGGCCTCGATCTGTGCCTGCAACCATTCAGAATCTTGTACTTCGGTCGGCTGCTCCGTAATGTAGATGCGGTTCTCTGCATCCCAGAAAGGAAAGCCGCGAGTTACGAAAACTTTCAACATAGTTCGCTCCAGTAGGGGCAGGGCGCCGACAGACGCCCTGCCGTCCCATTAAGACTGGGTAAGTTCCAGTACATCCCAAGCAGCGTCTTCGCCACGGAATACCAACTCACCGAAGTCGAAGCGCATCTCAGTACCACGACGCATTACCAGTTCCTGTACGGCGCTGTAGTTGGCGCTCAGGTTGGTTACACGGTTGATGGCGTAGCGACTGTCCAAACCAACGATGGTGTCGGTCGGAATTACGCCGTCGTCCACGATGTAAATCTGGGGTTCCAGGTGGTTCAGGTTTACAGCGCGAGCCATCTCGGCCATCGCTTCGGGGTACACAGCCGGCATTGTCTGGATAGTGGGGCGACCTTCACGACCAATGATCTTGAAGTAGGTAGCCAGGTCACACATTACCCAGTCAATGTGGCGGCGGGCGCGGTTGCGGCGCAGCCAAGAGATGTAGGCTTTGTGGGTCAGTTTCTTACCGACGGCAGCAGCGTCGAAGGTTTTGGCAGCCACTTTCGGCAGAGCCGCTTGCTGGGTATCAGCATCGCCGTTTACCAAGGCATTGATGTGGCCGTTTACACGAGCGGCCTTCTCAGCGGCGGCTTGACGGGCGATCAGTCGGGTTACAAAGTCAAAGGTGTAAGCCTTCTGGGCTTTGTCGGACATTTCCAGACCCAGCGAGTAGGTCGGGATAGAACCCATGCGGTCAGCCACAGTCAAACGACCGAAGAGTTGCGGAGCGGCCAACTGACCGATCGCTTTGCTGCGAACGCTGTCGTTAGCGGAGAAATCCACCACTGGTTGCTCGAAGCGGTCATCATTCACCGAGAAGTTGTAACTGATCATCTTCTCGAAGGTAGCGATGTCGCTGGTCTTGTCGGCGGCTAGGTTCACTTCCACCATTTCCAATACAGCGGCAGGAGCCAGGATACGGCTGGCCGGTACGGCATCACGCACGATGGAGGCGTCAATACCGTTAGAGATACCGCCGTCCAGAATGTGAGCCATTTTGGCCGGGCCCAAACCAGTGATCGGATTACCATCCATCACCATGCCGTTCTGCTCTAGCAGTTGATTCCAGATGGTGCCTTGGGTGGCAGCGTCAGTCTTATCCTGGTGTTTGCGTTCCAGATATTGGGGGACGGAGCAACCGGCTTCGGCAGCTTCCTTGTACATACGGGCGTCCAACGGAATTTCGTGACGTTCGCCGCCCTTGCCATAAAACACACCAATAGTCATATCGTGCTCCTAGTTAAACACTTTCAATTACATAAATTTTGGCGGCAGAATCGCGCACACTCACCACACGCCAACCTGAGGTACCACTGGCTTTCTTCTTCACTTTGGTCAGGCCAATGTTATTGGTAACGTGCTGAGTCGGGCCGGTATTGGTTTTGGCCGCATCCTGCGTGTCGCTCACTACATAGTCACCAAGGTTCAACGCGGCACCAGCAGTTACCAGTTGGCGTACCAGCGGGCCTTTACGAACTACGGTGCCAAAGGTTTGGCCGTCCTGGGTGAAGCTCTCAACCGAGGCGATGAAGCCTTCGATTTCGTCATCAGCAGCGCACAGCACCATCGTGCCTTCAGTGGTAGTGCTCAGTTTCACTGCCTTGTTACGGTCTTTGTCGTTGTACTCGGCAGCAGCATTGCCCAGTTTGTAGGAATCGGTTGCCTGAGTATTCGCGCCCAGCAGAATGCCTAAGGTATATTTAGCCATTTACTTGCTCCCTTATTTCACATATTTACGAGCCCACGCGGGGAGATCGCTTGCCTGTACGCCGCCTTCTGATTGAGGGGCTACCGCAGCAACACCGCCAGCGGGGAATTTAGCGTTAAACTTCTCTTGAATCTGGTTGAAGTACGCCTGCTTACCAGCGAAATCTTCAGGAACCAGTACCTCGGCGTTCAGGGCCGTCGCCATCGCTTGGATGTTGCGGTCCAGAATGTCGGCGCAGGTCTGACGGTCAGCCTCGGCGGCAGCCAAAGACGTAGCCAATGCCTGGTTGCTCGCAGTCAGTTCGGCTACCTTGCCTTCGGCTGCGGCAGCACGAGTCTCAGCGGCAGCCAAAGCGGTTTTGCCGGCTTCCTGCTCGCCTTCCAGTTCGGCTACCCGCGCTAGAGCTTGCTCTAAGTTCATGGAATTACCTCCATTGTTAGCGGCAAAACCGCTAGGTTGATGATATGACCCCGCAGCTTGCGCCTCGAAGTCGGCTAAAAACTCTTGGAATGTGCACATCCGGTCCACCAAACCAACATCTAAGGCTTCGGCGCCGTAGAAGCAGCGGCCATCGGCCAGCAACTGAACCTGCGCTACCGGCTGATTACGGTTCTGAGCCACAGTCTTCACGAAATTGTCGTGTACGAAGTTCAGAAAGTGTTGCTTCTCCGCTTTGGCTTCGTCGGTAAAGTCTTCCAGCGGGTGGCCCAGTGCCTTGCGGCTACCCGAGCGCATCACGGTGGGTTTGTAGCCGTCGCGTTCGGCGGCTTCCTTTTCGCTGACATGAACGCTGATGACACCGATTGAGCCAGTGGTGCCCGCCGGAGACATCCCAATGGTTCGGCCAACAGAACCTAACCAGTACGCTGCGGAGCAGCAGTTGTCGCTGGCATAAGTCGCTACTGGCTTCTGTGCAGCCACCGTCCGCAACAAGGCAACCGTATCACTTAGGCCGGCAACATTACCGCCCCCGGAGTTCACGTCTAATAAAATGCGCTCAACGTCGTCGTTCGCCAGTAAGTCGGAGAATATGGCTTGCAGAGCCGGGTAAGAAGTAATACCAAAGATGGCACAGAAGGATGGGGACAGGTCAATATTCACCATCGGGCCCTTCACCGCGACGATAGCGGTCCCTTTGTCCGTTACCTGGTACGGTTTATAAGGTTGCTCGTCGCCCAAACCCGCAGCCAGTAACTCAGGCAACTTGGCCTCGAAGCGAGTATTTAGGTCAGTAACTTGCTGAAGGCTGGCTTCAGTCCCTGCCCACAGGGCTCCTTTCTCAATAATCATGTGTTCCCTTTCTTGCCGCCGTTCCCGCTTTTCGGGTTTTTCGGCGCATCAGAATCAAGATTCTGGTTCAACGTTCCCTGGGAGGTGTTGCTGTAGGGGTTGTTACTTTCTACTTTGTTCGACTTAAAGCCGGTACCAGAGAGTCTGACCATCCCCGGTTGTGGAAGGTTCCCTGTCAGTTGAAGGCAGGCTTCCTCGTCGCCCATCAAACCCAAGCTCAATAATTCCAGCACACGGGATTGCTTCATCGCTTTAAAGGCTTCAAGCTCTGAGTCCGGGCGCAGGTCAATGCGGTCATACGAGAACTCAACGTACACGTCGTAGCCTAGGAGGCGGGTGGCCAGAGTCAGAGCTTGCGAGAAAATATTGTTCAACGCGAACTGCAAACCCTCTGCCGACTTCATAAACAGCAGGGACTCGGTAGAGGCGATGTTGCTGCTGCTGGAGCCGTGGCCCAGAATGGACGGTAACGTTTTCGTACCTGAAGAAATCTTGTCGTTGATGATGTTCTTCAGTGCCGTCATCTCGGTGTCGTGGCTGATGTTCCCTGCGGTCAGGTACTCAACCTCCAACTCGTCCAGCACCACCAGCGCGTCTTCAGGTGCCAGGTCGTTGATGCTTCGTGCCACATCGTCCTTGATCATGTTCAAGTATTCAGTGGTCTTTTCCGTGGAATCCCTGTACTGTGCCGGCATAGTCTTCAACAACTCTTGCCCGTTCAGCGTGACCTTAATCCGTGGATGGATTGCACGGCGCACAATGCGTCGCAGGTCATTCATGAACTCCTGCATAAACAGGATAGGTTGTAGGGCCGGTTCAAGCGGGCTGCTCGCATACGGAGTCAGCAAATCCTGATCAACTGACACATAGAAGAACGTTGGGTAGTCCAAACTTACTTCTTCATTGTCCACTTTCTGGATCGGTTGTAAGCCGTCCTCGGTAACTTGAAATTGCACCGTTGTTACGGACACCGGCTGCAACTTCACTGGCTGACGTGACTTATCCAGCACTAATTCCAAAGCCATCGCACCGTAGTAACGACCTTCTTTGGCCAGTGCCTCACCCAGTGAACGGATCGAACTAACGTTGGAGAACCCTTCGTCATAGTTCTTCAGCACATCCAGCCGAACGAGTAGGGACTGCAAGGCTTGGGTAGCTTCTGCATTAAACGTGCCGTCCAGATTCTTCGCTACGGCGATGTAACCCGCCGTGATGGCCGTCCTGATGTACGCATCTACCGATGCGGATAGGTCCGGTGTGGAGACTGCGAAGTCCCGGATAATGGTTTGGGTGTCCTTACCGCTGCGGTAAGTGGTGATGTCAGTGTTGATCAGGCTGCGGTCGGGCCGAGACAACGGACGGCCGCTATCGGTATTCGCCTTCGTCAAGTACGACGGCTTGGATTGAGCCCCTATAGGCGGTCTCAAAGCTTTTGTTTTCTGAGTCGCCCGTCCTGCGCCAGTGGCCGTAGAGGCCAAAGCACCTACGGCTGCGGAGAATCGAGAGAGGACAGAGGGCAGGCGCATACCAATAAATCAAACTGATAATGCTTGCATTATACATTGAATTACACTATTTGTACAGAAAAACGTGTAATTAGTAGAAAAGTGTGATATAATCTGTTCCACAGATCGATTGGACATTTCTCCTTAATCGCAAGCGTCTCCATCTATCTCTGCGATACTTTGTAAGCATTAGCCATGTCTTAAAGCCGCTGTTTCCAGCGGCTTCTTTTTGTCTTTAGCTTTTGACTTTGAACGACCCGATGAACATGGGCAAGGCGCCACGTCCGGGGAGGTGATGCACCAACTGTGCCGCGATATGGCAGTACAGCAAGGAGTGGTGGTAGTGGTCGTTCCCGGTAGTCTTCACCCACACATAGGCTTCAGGCTCGCTGTCTTCATCACTAACCTCACCGTTGAACGCCTTCGCACTTGCAGGTTTCCTCTTCATATCCTGCATCTGCTGACGGAACAAACCCTGTTCCGAGTCCACCGTCACGCCGACCAGACCGCTGCGAATATCGTCCATCAGGATGTTCAGTGCCACATTGCGGTTCACGTTCACCTGTCTGCGGTCCAACAATGCCTTCTGCGTGTCCTCGCTCTGGTCAATCACACGATACGGTTGCATATCTTTGGTCGTCACATACACCGACCCGTACAGGTTGTGTATCCGGCTCTGCAAACGATGGATGGTTTCCACATACGGTTGGCTATCCGCCAAAATCGTGGTCGGCCTATGTCGTGCAATCAACCGATTCAACTCTTCTTCCACCGTGCGGTAATCCAAACGGTGTTTCTCAATCACCGTCAGCTTCCCTTGGCCGTCCGTCACACCCACCGTCAGGTGGCATTCCGTACCCATATCCAAGCCGAACACACGGAAACCTGATGCCGGCAGTGCGCCGACCTGTTCCATCAGGTCAAGGTCAGCTTCACTGATCCCGGAATCATTGTCCGCCATCACCTGTCCCAAGTGGTAGTTCACGAAGTTCACTTTTCGCTTGAAGCGGGTGCTCCACAACACCAAGTCTGCCGGCGTGATGATACTTGGCGCGTCCGTCGGACTGATTTGAAAACCGTCCACCAAGAAATTATCAGACGGGTTCTCACAAACCCAGGCGCGGTGCTCAATACTCAAATCCGCCGGTTTAGCACAGTGCGGACAGAACATAGTAGCCTCCTGCCAACGGATAGAACCCAACATTCCCTTATTAATAGCGAGCAAATCCCCATCAAAGTCAGGGATACGCGTGTGTTTCAGGAAGTCCGGAAGATACCAACGACCACAATGCTTGCACTTGCAATGGTTGTAATATCGCTTACTGGCCTGAAACTGCGAGTCAATCCCAAAATTCGGTACTGTCGGTGTACTTACATAGTTCCACCACCGATATTGCGAAGCCGTCAGACGAGATTGCAGGCTTTCCACGTTCTCCATCACGGAGAAGTCCAACTCGTCCACCACAATGCAGTCTGCCGGGATACTGATCGCCGAGGCTGTCGTGTTGGTACCATTCAAGTACAGCAAACTGTCCCCAATCTGCTTCACACTGGCGTTATCCAGGTTCTTATTCAGCTTGGATTGCAGCTTCGGAGAGCTTGTCAACAGCGGATCGACACGAGTTTTCATCACCTTCTGGGCAAACAGCGCCGTCGGCAGAGTATGAATAATCTTAAACCCGTTCAAAATGTCCATCAGCGCCAGGTTCCGCATCAACATGAGCTCGGAAATACCCACCTGAGAACACTTTTTCACGACAATCGTCGGCGCATCCGACTTCAGAATGCGCTCCTGGTACTCACGCCCCTTAAACGACACCTGCCGACCGGAAAGTTTCAGGTGCCTCTGTATCCAATCCGCCGTCTGCGTGGTGTCGAACTCGCCCTTATAGCCTGCTTTGATACGGTTGAACGATTCGCGTAAGTCAATAGCCATTTTTCTTCATCTCCACATCCAACCATTGCAGCAACTGTTCGCCGTCCGACGCCTTACGCAGGACTTCCGTCATCAGACGTTCAAGGAGTTTGACCCGCTCGGCATCGTACAACTCGGTCTGTAGTCGAGCGACCTCCTTCAAGGCCGAAGTAGTCGCATTTAGCAGGGCAGCCGCCGCACTGGAGTTCTCCCCTGAGTGCAACATCGTCATCGCCTGGTCCCGCGCGTCCTTACATTGCTGGTAGTGCTCGATCAGTTCGCGCTCCAGGTTGATGTCTTGGCCTTCGAACGCATTTTTCAGGTACTCAAAGATGTGTTTCAGTTCCGCCGTCGAGTAATCGGCAAGGTTAAATGTGTCTGGCAGCATACAGAATCCCCGTTTAATTACACGTATTATACTATTTACAATGTAAAGTGTGTAACATGGGCGCAACAAACTTCGCTTTTCCTAAAGTTTTGGTTGCTTTTCCTACTATAGCAACGATAAACTACACTTACCGATTACTTCCCAAAAGTGGAAATAACATGATTATTACTAAAGTCACCATACATAATCTTTTCAACTTCGACCACGCAGAATTGGATCTAACTATCCCGAAGAAGGTGGTAAACAGCACTATCCCGTTCGAGTACCTGGAGGGGCGTGAGTCCTTCAGGTACCGTCGTGTGTGTATTTTGTCTGGTGCAAACGCAAGTGGGAAAAGTTCATTTGGTCAGATTTTAAATGGGCTTCAGTTTGCAGTTGCTGGGGGTATCCTCGCTACTGCTCAAGAGTTCCGACAATGTATCTATAATCCAAACAATATCGCGACCTGCTCGGTTGAGTTTGCTACTCCAGCCGACCATCGACTGCACTGCCTGCAAATTACGCTCTATCCAGACCACCATAACCCGGATGTGGTGTATGCCACCACCTATATCGAGAGTACCGCCAGTAGTCGGAAAGCAAGGGAACGTTTGAGTAAGGTTCTTACTGGGGAAACGGTTCCAAACTCTACGTTGCTTCAATCTTCCGGTATAGCCGCAAAGGCATACCTAGACATTGTAAATGCGCTCAACAAAGTCCCAAACTTCGGCTGGCAATACCATGTCAATCATACAATGGAACCTTCTGCAAACATCTGGAAAGCCGACCTCAGCGACGCCCGACTGTTCGCCAGAGTCTTAAAAACCTACGATACGTCTATTTCCGATGTAGTGGAAATCAAGGACGATAGAGGATTGGCCGGATTCAGTATTCGCTTTATGAATGGTGATGATGTTATCCTTGACCGAGAAGGTAAAATTGCCAATGTGGATCGCTTATCTCGGGGTACACGAGAAGCAGTTACAGTGGCCTGCATGCTGTCCCGTATTATTCGAGACAAAACAACTACCACAAACTGTCAGACCTACTTCTTAGATGAAGCAATGGCTTATGCCCACTCCGAATTAGAGGTTGCCATGCTTAACCTCCTCATTGAAAAAATGGGTAGGAATACGCAACTGTTCTACACCACCCATAACAATGATGTCTTAGCTATGAATATGCCCACACATAGCTTCGTTTTCCTAAAGAAAGAGTGGGATAAAACTACATTTGTTCAACCAGAGACTATGTTCAAGAGGAATGACCGCAATCTCCTGAATTATGTAAAAAATGATGTGTTCCTAACCCTTCCGAGCCTCTTTGAACTAGATGACATCTTATGGGAGGATTAACAGTGCAACGAATAATTTATGTCGAGGGGGAGACCGAAAGAATTTTGCTAAAAAAGATTCTCAAAGTAATCCCGAAAGTAGAAATATTTAATCCGTGGCATAATCGAATTGAGAAGAAGCTGCGTAAGTTCGAGACCATATTTGAAAAGATCGAGGTTATCATTCTTTATGACGCCGATTTAGCTCAGAACACAAGCCCAGAATTATTCTTGACAAACCTAAAAACTCTGCACCAACGTCGTGTTCTCAAAGGGCTTGTACAACAAACTAACAGTTTAGAGGATGAATTAATCCGCAGTTGTGCCAAGCTACGATGTAATAAGGATCTCCACGACTTATTTAATGTCGCAGGTCAAGCAGAATTTAAAAATGCACTCTGCCAAATTAGTAACCCCGCCCAAAAACTCCAAGACGCCGGTTTCGACCCTGCAAAACTATGGCGAGGGGAGTTAATAGAAGCACTAGAAGATTACCAGGCATACCACAAAACTGTGGACTACCTGTTGAAGCAAAGAAAGTGATACAAATGGCCTACACTAAAGAGCAGATACAAGAAAAAATCGATGAAAAGTTCCCAGGCAAAGGGTACAAACTCCTGACTTTTACCCGAATGATGGATTCAGCGCAAATTCTATGCCCAAAACATGGTGAGCAGACTGTCTCCACTGTGAATAATATGCTGAAATCCGTCAGCGGTTGCCCCGTCTGCGGGAAGGAGCAGTCAGGAAAAACACGGAAGGGTGGCAAGATCGTCTCCAAAGAGGCGCTGGAACAACTCGTTGAGACCGAAGCCCAACGGATTGTAACCAACAGCGATGCCGTCCTGCATGGGCAATTCCGATTCTGGTCGGCAAACGACAAACTCCCGGAAGACGAGTTCGTGTACGCTCCGTTCTACAAAGACGTACGCTTCGCCGCCGGACATGGTTCGCAAGAAAACGAAGACAATAACGGGTTCCAAATCCCCTTTGGGCGGGCCACACTCTACAGACACGGAGTCCAACCAAACGATGTTATCGCCGCGTCTGTCACAGGCGACAGCATGGAACCCAGACTGTACTCCGGGGATACCATCGGTATCGACAAAGGCAGCCGCACCATCAAAGATGGGGAAATCTACGCCGTGGTCAGCCAAGGCGAGCTCCTGATCAAGCAGTGCTTCAAAGTCGGGAAGACCCAAATCAGGCTACACAGCTACAACCCAGAGTACCTGGACATCTACCTCCCGGTCGAAGACCTCGAAGTCGTAGGACGCGTGTTCTGGGTCTCAGCGATGCTCTAAAAGAAAACACCTCCCGACTTGGGAGGTGTTTTTCGTTACGGGGTTATTGCAATAACTGGAATTGATCCGCTCTTCAAACCCACATTCCGTAGTGTACAACGAGCTCTTTGCAAGCAAAAGTTCCAAGTCTTTGTTTTTTCAAAATAGACGGGTTTCCGTCTTTTTCAACTTCTAAAATTAGATCAACGGTTTGCTGATTTTGCAACCACCGACGTGGGGAGTGTCGGTCTTCCCCACCCGCCGCACGGTGCAAGTCGTTTAGCGAGTAGAGTCCATTGAGTTGTCGAATGGGAGTTTCCGCCACAGAAATAATAGCGTTCATGGTAAAGCCTCCAAGTTGTTAAGGAACTAACCCCGAAGGGTGCAGGATGTTCGCAACACGTTCATGGTTCGTGCAGCCGTCCTTACGGATAGGCTCATCCTGCCTTGGAGTAAACTTTTGAATGGTGTGTGCACCGGTGAGAAGGTGCAGAAGAAATAAGCCACACTGACAGGGTGGTACCGCCATGAAGGTGTGCTTGCGAGACACAGGGAGAATATTACACTATTTACGCTGGAAAGTGTATAATTGGAAGAAATATTTTAAAGACAGTTATTCAGTGAGGGCATTATGACAGCGTATGAACTGGTAGAGAGGTTATATATCCAATATCTTACAGAATGGTTGGCCGAACGTGAGCATGATAAAGCCGCTTTCGGACTTCGGAAGCGCAAGGTCGAGCAAGAAATCAAGCAAGGAACACGCCGCAGTAAAGGTAATCTGCCCGTGTAAAGTTTCCAGTAGAAAGAAAACCGGGTGACTTACCAGTGATTCCACTCCAACCCATGCACATCGAATTTGTACTGTTGGCGCCCAGACCCAATAAATTCCAACTCAATCAGCAGAGTACCAGCCCTCTTCATTTCCTTAGTAAACGCAACGGGTTGTCTTACGAAAACTAAATCCGACTCTAAGGAGGTAGAGTGTGTACCTACCAACTCCAATGTCTTTAAAGGCCCGTTATCAAAACGGTAGGAAGCCTTACATCCGTCATAGAGCAGGCACTGAAACACTGCCCGCTCTGCCAAGAAATAAATATCTTTCGCGCCACGGGAATTTTTCCGCAAGGCCATAAAAACAGTACGAGGCGCCCCTTCGGAATCGTAGTTAATGTCCGATTCCAAAGTAGCAAAATAACTTAGGTTCCCTCGTAACTCATCTTTCTCCGTACCGTAGTCCCAACGAGGGGAGGGTGTGTTATCAACCGCTGGGATACTCGTAGTCTCCGGGGATGAAGAAACAGTAGTGGTAGCACCATCACTTGCCGCCGCCGGCGTACTTGCCGAAGCAGGTTCCGAAGCCGCAGGTTTGGATGTTTCAGCGTTGCAGCCAGCCAGCAAAACAACAGATAGGAGGTAAAGAGAAAACCTCTTCATAAGAGATAACCCCGTCAGAAATGTTAAGACGGGGTTAATTATATGCGCCGGGACGTTAATTGTTAAGCAGGTCCAACACCTGTTTGCGGAACTCAGCGTCGGAAAGGGTAGGGGGAGGGAGCGGAGTTGCTGAATGGTGTCATTATATTTCCGCATTTTTCGAGAGAGGCCCCGTAACGGCTGCTGACTGACGTGATAGAAAAAGGTTATACGTCATGTGCCGTATTCTGAACCATCAGGAGATGCTCGTGTAGCACACGGTCGAACCTTTGGAGTTCAGACAATGCTTTACGCTTACCTTTTCCTGTCGTCAGGTATTCATAGATCACTTTATGCACGGCTGACCACACAGCCGGTAACAGAAGATCGTGCGCCAGGGCCTCTTTGGTCTGACCTTTGTAACTCAGAAGAGAAATATTGTTGGCTTGTAAGTAAGTGAGTACATCTTCAAGAATAGGATTCGCAGTGTCTGATGGGGTCAGCCTGGCTGCGCTTTTTCTTCTACTCGCTTCACGTCCACAAATGGGACAACCGTGCTTTGAGTTCATCACACTGTAATAAGTGGCCGCTTCAACCTCACCGTGCAACTCACAGTGTATGGTGCATGGTTTATCCACACCAGCAAAGGATTTCAGCGACTTCAATGGGAATTTAGTAGTGTACCGCTCGGAGGCGGTGGAAAAGGAGATAGCCATAATAGTCCTCGAAATAGGGGTATTATGGCGCTTCCCTACCGCGAACGCAATAGGGAAATGTGGGGAAATGAAAATTTTTAGAGAGGGGCCTCATTCAGGGAGCAAGCTCCCTGTGATAGAAAAAGACTATACGTCATGTATTAGTGATAGTTTTTTATGCCGCCGGAATATCCCCGCTATGCCTCTGCTTGCATTGTTAATAAAGGTAAAGATATAGGTTTTCTTTCCTTTTAAATTAGTAACTTATCTTCTCATTGCAAAATGCCTATTGCGTACACGATAGGAAATAGGCATAATGGCGCCAATCCGATAAACAACAGCCCGAAAGGAAGCCACAAAATGAACATTTTTGCACGCTTAGACGCATTGACTGCCTTAGAAAGGAAAATCATGGCAGATATGGAAACCGCCAAATCTATCAAAGAATGCGAAGAATTGCGCGCAAAAAGCCGCGAAATTAGCGCGCAAATCAAGCAAATCATTGACAGCCTATAAAGGATACCTGAAATGACTAATCAAGAGATACGCGCCCACTATAACGCGCAAATAGCAGCCCTAACGGCAAAAATAAAGGAATGCCGCAAACTGCATAGATACGAAGCGGCTGCCCGATATACCAGTTATAGGGATTTGTATTATCTAAATTACACACGAATCCCCGCCTAATACAACAAAGGCGCAATAAATGCGCCATGGAAAGGAATAATCATGTTGCTTCACTACATTCGGCAGTATCGCGCTTGCCAGCGTGAAGCCTTACGGCTTGCTGAACAATCAAGCCATGCAAAGAACAGCCAAGAGTATGAACTCTTGAAAAGTAAGGCAATTCGCTGCCTAGAAAAAGCGAAGGAATACAATGCCTTAATACGGTTATGTTAAAGAGTGTAAAAAACAATAGACATATAGTTATATCTATAAGATAATACACTCAACAAATTAAGTAAAGTAATAAAGCAAGCCAAGCGTATTCAATGGCAGCGATATAAATGGCATAAATACCCGTGGAAGCGCGTATTTTGTAAGCGCCTATCGCGTAACTGTTCCTTAATAATTATATCTTTCTACAAATCCTATAAATATAGGTATGTCCAGCTATAGGGTAGCTATAGCTGAACATATATTGTAGAAGATTTTTGCGCCTAGCTAGTGCAAATAGCTAGGCATCTTTAAACTTAACTTACAAGGAAATATTACCATGGAAAACTTAATAAATCAAGTTATCACTAACGAAAACGCCGTTTTGACTACTTGGAAAGAAGCCGTTGCCCGTGTAGTTTCTCAACGGAATACGTTGGATGATGCTATTCAGCAGCACAATTACGAAATAGCCACAATGTTTCAAGCATTTGTAAACGTAATTCGTGCCGCCGTAATAGCGCAAGATGTGAATTTGCTTTCTAACGCTTTTCCCGCATTGGAAAGCCTGCCAGGCAGTTATCAGCGCAGGATTAAGGAAGCCAGCGGGCAGGCTGGAAAAATTACCAAAGTGGTGAAGTTCAGTTCTAACGGGCTAACAGGCTACCCGAAAAACTGGAAGAAACACCAGAATTCAATGCTTGATATTTTGGACAGTTTGGTTAATCCCTTCAAGCCGTTAGGCTTAGGCGAAGAGAAAGCGCAGAAAGCCAAGGTTGAAAAATCAATCGTTGAACAGGGCGACGCTGCCTTGAAACGCGGTCATTCCGTATTTAGTAAACTGGCAGAAATTGGCTGGATTTCTGAAGTAGATATTGAAATCCTGGACAGTATCCTAAAAGCCAAGGTTTCTAAACACCGCGAAGCCTGCCTCACTCAGAATGAAATTGGCGCAGGTGAACCGCCTAGCGCCAACGTGAAAAGCGCATAGCAACAAAACCGCCTGCGATTTGCAGGCGGTTCAAACCAAATACAGAAAGGAAAGACTATGGACAAATTTGCAGAATTTCGCGGCTGGCATTTCGAACATATGCCAGCGGCAATGCGCGCCAAATGGGATTCAATGGTGCAGGAAGAAGCCGCCAAGGAATTTCAAGCGGATTTAGAAGAAGAAGGCTTTAAATCAATGGCTGAAGCAATGGCGGATTGTTCGACCGCTGATATTCGTCATTTTATGTTCGACGAAGAAGAATGGGCGCATGAACAGCACATTCAAAGCGCTTCCGTGAGTGCCCCTATCGCGGTTGTATTCAGCCATTGTGTTGCCGCTGCGGTTCATAATATGCGGTGGGCAGCCATGTGGGAACTATGCCAAGAAAATTAAAAACGCCAAGCCCCTGCGAAAAGCAGGGGCTTTTTAGTACCTGTCGATTTTGAAACCAAATCCACAAAGCACGCCGCTAGTTTTCGGGCGTGTTTTGTGCTGCCTGAAACCCACGTCCTAAATTCCACGTCGAAAATCCTGCGTTGCTAAACCCACAACGTGAATTCCACGGCGTGAATTCCACAACGTGAATTCCACATCCTACAACCCACAACCCACGTCTAAGACCGTCTAAGACCGTCTAAGACTCAATCCTAAACTGAGAGGCTTTAAAAATGTTGAATATTAATCATCTGCCGGCATGGATTCGGCATACAGACTATTGCCCATTCAAAGCACTGGACATCGACGCCAGTGATATGTCCATTCCCGAATATTTCGAAGTAATGGCGTATCTTGCCATTCTTTCGCCCGAATTGCGTCATGCAATCAATCGCGCCCTGCGTTTCACCAAACGAGAAACGCTTGCCCGCGCCAAATTTAAGGCAGTCTTTGAGTCTGCCCCCGCTGCGGTCAAATTCGGCTTTGACCGCAAAACATACCAAAACGCGGAATCCCGCAGGGCATTCTATCAAGCCCTGCACCGCTATAACGAAAACCCGCGACCTCTAATCACGATTTGCAGCGTTCAACGTGCAAATCACAATGCAGGTCGCAAATTGCCGGCTCGAAATCGCTATATCGAGCCCGTGGAACGCAGAACGCCGGAAGCGCGTCCTTATCGTAGGACATCGGTTCAGCAATTAGCAGCCCATTTTGCTGGCTGAAATGCGCTGGAATCGCGCTAGAATGCGCTAGGATTGCGTTTAGCAGTGAGAGGGTAGGGTAGGCTACCTAAAGGCTTGAATGCAATCCTAGCGCATTCTGACGCGGTTTGAGAACGAAACGGATTTGGAATCGAAACCAAATCCGTTTTTCTTTGGAACCCGCATTGTGCATTGCTAGTTGCTCAACCTGCATTGCTAATTGTGCGTTGTGCATTGTGCATTGTTATAAGTGCGTTGTCAGTTGCTCAATGTTCAGCCCAAATTGCTCAACCTAAATTAGAGTAATTACGTTTGTAAAGGTGTATTTATTAACATCTATACACATTTACAATTCCAAAACCAGTGCAAACGCTGATTCAGCGCGGTTTTCCAGCGTTTCTTCAGCGTTCAACTAGTTTACACAATATTCAACAAACATAGTTGAATTTCAGCATGCGTTTTTCAGTGAAACCAGCCAGCAATGCGGTTCTGCAGTGCCTTTTACATTCAATTTGGACACCTTTAAAAAGAAGGTCGGTTTTTTTTTTTGTTTATAGGAACTTTTTTTAAAAATTCGTTCCCAAAACTTTTTTGGAAAAATGCTGCCGGTGCTGGAAAAATTGAAATTGCGCTGAAAATCGGCTGCAAACCCGCGCTGGCTGGGGCTTTCACTGAAAAACATATGAAAAATTCGTGGACTGAATCTGAACGAAATTCATATTAAATGCCAATTTCTGACCAAAAACAGTGAATTTATTTCACACATGACGACAGCGAAGGGGGGACAGGGTTGTACTTTTGACCCGCGAAGGGGGGACAGGTGACTATTTTTTAAGCACGAAGGGGGGACAGGATTGTACTTTTGACCCGCGAAGGGGGGACAGGATTGCCCAATCCTGTCCCCCCTTCGTGCAATCCTGTCCCCCCTTCAGAGCGAAAAATTCAAATCCTGTCCCCCCTTCAGCCTTCTGAAATCCAATCCTGTCCCCCCTTCAGTTCTGCCTATTTTTTAAGCAAAACACCCTCAAAATCGCACCATTAACATATTACGGAGAACATTATGCACCCCAAAACCGAAACTGTATGTCTTGCCCTGCTAATTCTACTTTCCACATTCCTGCAATCAATCCTACTTTTCTCATAAGGAATCCCGCCATGAACCGCCTGATTACCACCATCTGCCTTTCTACCTACAACGTATGGAACCTAACCATTGCCCTGCCATCCAAGCAACAGCCGTCCGGCTTTCGTACTGTCCATGAAAGTCGACACAGAACCCACCGCCTTGCCGAACTGGCAGACGCGCAAATACGGGCAAGGTTTGCCTGCCAGAACCTGATAGATGACACCACAACTGTTCCTTCTCAATTTGGAGACCAATCATGAACAACACTCCCGCGATATTCCGAACCGCAAAGGCAGCTCTCGAGGAGCTGCCTTTTTTAGATGAACCTTATGCCTGCGACCTGCATTGCGACCTGTACAACGACGACCATTATATCTACTACGCAGATGCTGAAGCGGTATTAGAAGAAATCGGCACGTTTGCCGCCATCGGTTCGGTTCAGAAATACGAGCAGGACAATTTTGGTCAAGTGTACACCGACCTATCCGATCCCTGCCGCGTGGCGAACACGCTGGTTTACATCATCGGATCCGAGCTTCTGCATCGCATATTCGGCGACACAGAATACTTCGACGAAAAGTGGAACTCACAACTCACGTCCGACGACCTGAAACAGATGGCGGAGATTGCCAAACGCTGGTTCGAGGACAACCCGAACTGGTATCACAAAATCTGGAACGAAATTTGAAACAACGCGGACTACCAACGGTAGTCCGCATTTTTATTAAGGAAAACAACATCATGAAATACGCATTCGTACAACTTTATACCGCATCTGGAAAACCGTTCAACCGCAACGGCGGGCAGAAACTGCTCGACGCTCGGTTGAGCCCGTCGAAATTGGAGACAGCCGCCCGCGCTTGGTGTCGTGCCATGCGCCGCACGAATCCCGACATCAGCGGCTTTTCTATCGGGGCATGTGTCGGAACGCAGTGGTCGGGTACTGCTATTTCTGAATTTCAAAGCATTTAGGAGCAAATCATGGATAAACACTACAGATTTGAGTTTGAACCGAACGAGGCATCTGCCTACGACTGGACGTTCGACCGGCGCGTTCAATCAACTTGGGCGATGACTGCGGATTTGATTGAGCGTTTTATCGGAGTGCGTCCGAGTGCAGTGCTGTCCGGCGCATTCGGATTGGCGACAACGATTGTCCGGTTTGAGAACGGGTTGGACTACCACGGCTTTCTGGGCGACAACTTTTTGACTTTAGATAATTTTGATTAAGGAGCAAATCATGGAATTTGAAACTTGGTATGACGCTGAGCAGGCTTTTGACGAAATGCTGGATGACTGCTATCCGGCTATCAGAATCGGCTTCCTCGTCTTCTCACCGGCAGAGGTGCTGTTCAAATGCGACCCGATTGCATATCGAACCGAGTTGCTGGACTGGTTGGATTCTGAAGGCGTCGATACGGACGAGCTAGGAGGGTTTTCTTCATGCTAATCCGTACTTGGCGCGATGCTGAAACCGCGTTTGACGACGCTATAGACGCGGAGTACGGCGCGGTACGCATTGCGTGGCATACATACAGCACGTCCTGGGTCCTGAAACAGATAGACCAAGAAGAGTACCGCGAACGGTGGCTTGCTTGGTTGAGGACGCAGGGCGTGGATACTGAATCACTGACCGGACAACCTTTATATTGGTAAATGGAGCCTGAAAATGAAAACGAAAATCCCTGAATTGAACAATTTTCGAGCTTGGACTCGAATTAAAAATAGCATTGAGTGGGGGCAACCTGTCAGTGTACTAAAAGATTGGGAACATCTTCAAACCACTCTAGATAGCGGGTTGATGGAAGCTGTGCCACATCATCCTGATTACACACGATACATACGCGATGTAACACCAGAATTTATTGCTCAATATGTTTGGCTACGTCCTACTCGTATGGGGCTGATGTGTTATGAATTGTGGTGCTTGTTGCGAGAACAACAACTCAAAACAAAACAAGCCTATCAACAGGGAAAATATGATGCCGTGTCAGATTTATGTTCCAAGATGTACGAACTGACTGGCGTGGACCCGTCTGAATTTGAAGAAGAGGAAGATTGAAAATGGGAACCTCAAACTTTTGTTATGAACACCGCTTGGACGTCATCCAATTGTCGTCCGTGCATGATTGGAACGACCCCGAGCAAATCGCTGCCGAGAACGTGTACCGTGAAGCAGAGGGTTTGCCTCTAATATCGGAGGACGATTGGGAATATTTTGCTGACCAGGCAACTTTCCAAATTGATTCCGTGGTCGAGATGATTCAGAACGAAGCCAACAAAATGCAACCATACAACCGAGTAATGAATCATCGCAATGTGGAGGTCTATTCCTACCCCGTAGAACGTGATTCCCGCCTTGCACGTTCTCGTTATGACAACAGCTACGGCGGGCTCACGATTGCGCGGGTACATGCTTCGACCGAAGTCGGTGGGCTGGAAATTCAAGCCGAAATCGAGTTGGTTTTGCGTTCTGGCTACTACGACGGCGCGAATATCGACCCGATTTTGTCGGTCGGCTCGGGCTACGAAATGTGCGACTGGGAGGAAGGGTATGACCCTACACCTGCTATTCGTGATGACTTGCTCGCGCATTCCGGATTGAGCGAAGCGCAAGTCAATGCCTTATACCGTGTGCGTAAGGGTTGTAAACGCTCGTCCTTGGAACTCGCCACCAACGCTGTAATCCGTGCGGCGTGGATTGAGTACGAGCGGCTCGTATCCGACTTTGTAGAACCTTATACCGAGGTCGCGCGTTTCAGCAACGGTGAGACTTGGTACTGTAAATCTTGAAAGGGAACATTATGCTTGAACCGAAAATGCAAGGCTTAGAAGTGAATTCCGCAGCCTACCGACTAGAAGCCTCTTTGTGGAAACTGGTTTTCGAATGTGCGTATGGTTACTATGTACCTCTACCTGCTGGGTGCCCAGACTACTATGAGTTTAGTCGTCGTGTACTAGACTGGTACGAGGAAGACTCACACCGTTCATGCGAACGCTGTCCTCTGATTTTGACTGAAGATGGGTACAGTCCGGGTTTTGCTGATGAAGCCGCGCGCGATAAATATCCCCACTTCGGCGCGATAAATCAGTCTTGATATTATTGCACCCTGTGCAACAACGTTACAAATCCTACCTTACTTGGTGGGATTTTTTACATCAAGCTGACTCCGCTTGCTCTATGTTGATGGGGTAGTTGGCAATCAACAGCTCGTCAGCCTCGGTAGTAATCTCCTTATTGATGCTGTAGCGCAGGCTGACCTCTTTAAACTGGAAGCCGGTAAAAATCTCCCTAATGGGAGGTACGTCGTTAATCGATAGCAGGAAGCGCCCTTTGATGTGGCGTAGCTGCTCGGCCAGCCGTTCGAAATCTGCCTTAGCGAAGATGCCTTTGCCGTACATCGTCTCACAATCCCAATACGGCGGGTCGATGTAAAAGAAGGTGCCGGGCTTGTCGTAGCGGGCGATGAAGTCGTCGTAGTTGAGCCGCTCCAGCATCACACCCTGCAGGCGGCGGTGGCTGTGTTGCAGCTCCTCGGCCAACCGGTCGGCGCGGAACTTGGGTGGGCGGGTGCTGGTGGCAGCGCAGCAGAACTCGACCACCTTACCGCCGAAACCCATGCGGTGCAGATAGAGGAAGCGCACCGCACGCTGGATGTCGGTCAGGGTGGAGGGATTGCAATGCTGCAACCGGCAATACTCATCGCGGCTGGGCAACAGGTATTCGGCCTGCCGCAGCAGCTCGGGCAGGTGGTTTTGAACACACCTATATAGGTTGATGACATCGGCGTTGATGTCGTTGATGGCCTCCACTTTGGATGGCGGCTTTTTGAACAGCACCCATGCCGCACCGCCGAACACTTCGGCGTAGCAGGTATGGTCTGGCGGGATTAACGGAATGATGGTACCGGCCAGGCGGTATTTGCCGCCCAGCCAGCCCCTAAGCGGACTGACGGGATGGGTGTTGCCCATGATGCTTGCTCCTTGAAGTTTGGCGCTCACAGGCACTCCGAGTTGTTAAAGAACCAAATTGGTTGACCGCTTTGCAGCGCGGGCATTTGATTTCCAGCTCACCCTCGCCTTTGGCCAACAGCTTATTACAGTTTTTGCAACGATATTGCATTTTTGCAGCTCCCACATTACCGGTATGTTAGAATCCGCCCGCCTCTAGAGGTGGCGGCCTTGGGTCATGCAGGCTATCTCTGCGTGGCTGGCGCGGTTTGGTGGGCAAACACCGGCCGCGCCGCCGTCCTACTTATTGCGTATCCCCGCCCCTGTGGCGGGTATTTTTATGCCTCTTTCTTATATAGAGTGGGTACGATAACAGCGAGGTCGTTGGGCGACCAGCGCCAGCCTGCGGGTAGCCCTAGGGTAGTCGCACACCATTCGCTGCAGAACCAGCGGCGGCGGTTTTGTGGCAGTCCGAAAGCGATACCCAATGCGCCCATTAGGTCGTAGCCCTGCCCCTCGGTGGCCGTCCATACCCGCTGCAGCTGCTCGTGTGCCTCCTGGGTGGAGGGCAATGGAATCAAATCCCATTTAGCCGCCGGCAGCGGCATCACTTTGCAGCGCACGCCTTTATCGCGGATGGAAGCGGAGTAGCAGGTATAAACCGATGCCTGCGGATGCTCACGCACCACAATCTCGGCGTGGCTGTACTGGCCACGGGTGAGGATACGGGTGAGCCAATCGGTAGCCTGGGCACACCACACACGCCAGCCGCTGCCGTCGCGATGTCCTTTGTACAAGGCGAGATAAATTTGGCGCTGGCTCATTTTTCAGCCTCTTCCAGCTCGGCGGCGGGCTGCTCATAGTTAGCTGTCCAACCGTCCGAATAATCGTATTCCAGCGGATTTTCGGCCTTTAACATGGCGGCTTTATGGCGTTCGGCGTTGGCAAAGTCGGCCTGCTCATCCAATACCATCTGCGTAGTCATCTCATCCAGCAGCTCGCGGGTCATGAGAACAAAATCATTTTCCATCGTTTTCCAGCGTAACCCCGCCGGCAACTCTTTCATGGTGCGCAGTAGGATGTATTGGGTGCGGCTCTCATCGTTGGTGTAAAACCACTTACCCACGCTTTTGACAAATACCCCATGCCGCAGGTTGTCATACCTCTTATCTTTAATACGCTCCCACATCTCATCTTGTTGTTGCTCTTTGATTTGCGCTGCAACAACTGGGAGCAATACCCACGCCTTAGCCTTGGCATCCCACGTTTGATGCTCGTTTTCTCGCGGCAGCAGGGTCAGCCCGGCGGGCAGCTCGCCCGCCTGTTCAATCCGCACCTCCGCGCCGTCTGCGGTGCGGTAGGCGGTTTTGCCGCGATGGTCGGGCAGGTATTGCCAGGCGGCTTTTTCAGGCAGCCAGCGGGCAGCAAAGCCTGTGCGGATTTCTGGCGGCTGGGTGTCGATGCAGCCGGCGGGCAGCAGGTAGCTGCCGTCTGCGGCCAACGGGTCGAGGTCGGCCACAGTTTGGTGCAGGTAGAGGCTGTCGGCATCCAACTGGCACACGGGTTTGGTGGGCGGGTATTGGTTTTCGCTCATGATTTATCCTTTCAGGTAGCCTTAAATCTTGATGCAGGCGAGCAGTGCAATGTTGCGCGGGCGGTTTTCGTCGGCGGTGGGCACAGAGCGACTAGCATCAAACACCACCCGTTTTTGGCGGTGGGCATGGTCGTCGGTGGAGCTCCTGAATGTCGTATTTGCGCCATCGTCCGAGTCTGTGGCAAACGCTCCCTCTGCCTTTGTATATAGTGTGTAACGTTGGCTGCCGTATAAAGCCTCCAAGCTGCCCTTGATGTTACGGATGGCATCGCTCTGTGCCGAGCCGAAGGCTCGCCCGCTATCTATGCCACGTCCATCGTCCCAGCCGCGCAAGAATTCGGCGCGCAGGTCGGGCAAGTTAAAAGTGCTGCGCCCGTCGCCTGCGCCATAGGTCGTGCCGATGGCGGCAAACAGGGCGGCATAGGTAGTGCGGGATACAGCCGCACCGTTGGCTTTGAGCCAGCCGGTCGGGGCATTCCGCCCGGCGAAGTACATCACGGCGCCGCTGGGTATCATGCCGGCGTCTGCCGCTTCTTTAGCGGCGACAGCCTTGTCGTAAGCCGCCTTCACCGCCTTCGGCGTGGCTGCCAGCTCTTCGCTGTTGCTGTCAGTGACAGACGAGAGCTGTACGATGCCGGCTTTGGTGGTGCTGGCCGCACCCGGTTTGTCCTCCTCCTGCTTCTTCTTCAAATACTGCGTCCGCGCGGCCAGTTCCTTGGCCTGCCGGTTGGCAATGCCGTTCGGCCCGCCCAATACCGGGTCGGTGGTTTCCAGCTGGTAGATACCTTCCGACCATTGCGGGTTGTTCAGTTCTTCCGTGATATTCGCCATTTTTTAAGCTGCTCCAAAGTTAAAGTTGCCGTCATAGGCCGCCCGCCCGTTGTAACGCAGGGGGACGGCCTGATAATCCAAGGCTGCCAACAGGCAGCGTGCCGGCGCGAAGGCGGCCAGCGTTTTGCGCAACAGCGCGGCCTGGTCGTTGGTAATCACGCTGTTCATAACGATGCGGTAGTGCGCCCAGTAGCTGCCGGCACCGTAAACATGGCTGCCGTTGTAGTTGATGCTGCCGTCGTAGGTTTGGCCGTTCAGCCCTTCGAGAATCCGTACCTCGCCAAACCCGAGCCGCCGCACGATTTCACGGATTGCCCACGGTGTGCCTTTGTAGCGGTGCAGCTCGTACGCACCTTTAATCAGCTTGCGGCGCGCATCGTCCGATTCGGCCAGCCAGTAGCCGTCGGCACCCAAGATGCTGCGGCTCTCGGCCAACAGCGGCAGGTGTTCGGGGGCGACCAAATCGACCAGGCGCGGCATCAGTTGCGGCAGCTCGGCCAAATCCAAACGCAATCCCAATTCGGCTAGGGCACGGGCGCGTTGGTCGCGTTCGATGATGGCGGCGTAGGAAAGTTTGGCCATCGTCTAGCCCTCCGCCGTTTGTGCGGCAATGCGGATGGTGGTACTGGTGCAGCGCGCCCACTGGTCGGGCTTGACCATGGTCAGCGGCAGGTTATGCAGCACCACGTTGTAGACACCGGCCACTTTCAGCGCACTCATGATGTCCAGCGGCACGATGTCCAAACCGAGCCGGCTGCGGCGGGCGGCTTCATACACCGCCCATGCCTGCTCGGCCGCCGCTTTGGCGGTGCGGGCATCGGTGCCGGTAAACAGGGTCAGCTCGGCGTCCAGCGTGTAATCGACGGCGGTCGGCGCTTTGACCACTACGGTGTCGCACAGCGGGCGGCGTTTTTCTGCTGAGAGTGCGGCCTGAATCTTGCCAATCAGCTCGGCATTGGGCAGGCCGTCTTTGGCCAGCACGGTTACCGCCACCCGCCCGCCTATAGGCTGGCCGCCGTCGTCGGTATCGTTGGCCACGTGCACGTCCACCACCGCCGGGCTGGCCTGCCGCGCCCAATATTGGTAGGCACCCACCGGCCCGGCTACGCTAAAGCTCTCCGGCGCCAGCAACACGCGCTCGCGGTAGGCTTCGTCGTCTTCAATTTCCACCCCGCCGGCGGAAACGGTGGTGTTGCTGACAGCCACATCAATCGTCGGATGCAGCCGCTCGGCCAGGCTGTTGATTTGGCCGACCGACCAGCCATTGCCCACGCTGCCGCTTTCCGTACATTCGGCGGCCACTTCGGCACTGCTTTGGGCAGCAGTCAGCAGGGCGGCTACGGTGGTGACAAAGCTGGTCTGTCCGGCATTGACCCGCGTGCCCTTGGGTACGGCAATTTGTTCCAAACCGCTCAGAACGGCGCTAAAGCGTAGGGTGGTCAGGGCGGGCTGCGCCTGCAGGCGCGGGG
>NZ_KV795560.1:41221-102298 GCF_001809035.1 Eikenella sp. HMSC061C02 | reverse complement strand
AGACACGTCATCGCCGCACAAGTCCAGCATCAGGCCGGTGGCAAAGCGCGGGTGCTGCTGGCGGTAGGCTTCGTTGACCTGCTGGCGCAGCAGGTGCTCGCGGTAGGCAAAGGTGTTGATCAGCAGGCGTTCGATATGCGCCGGCTGCAATACCTTGCCCGCGCGTTGCTCGTAGTCGGCAATCATGGCGGCCAGGCTCTGCGCCAAATCGTCATCGACAATCTTGACCTCTTCGCGTTTCAGTTTGCTCAAATCCATTTTCAGGTAGCCTTTATTGCAATATCGGTGCGGTAGATTTCGCCCGCCACATCGTCCGCCACGCGCCAATGCACGGTCATGGTGATATGCGGGGCGTGGCCGTCAAACGTGACCTGCTCGACCAGCGCGCGTTTTTCCCATGTTTGGATGGCGAGGATGACCTCGCGCACGGTATTGGGAATGAACTCATCCTCGGGATAGTCGATGTAGTCGAACCAATTGCTGCCGAAATCCGGCCGCAACACGTCGCTGCCCTTGCGGGTGGCGAGGATGTTTTCGATGCACTGGTTGATGTCGTCGAGGTCTTGCACGATGTCCTGCCCGCTCGCGAGAGGGGCGGGCTGCCAGTGGCGGCTGCGCGGGGTGGTCTGGGTAGTCATGGGCTTATTCTGCCTGTGCGGTGGCGGCGGGTCTTTTAAACGGGTTTAAAAAACAATCCCCGTATCGGGCGGGATACGGGGATTGTGCTGCGGGGATTGTCCGCGGTCTTGTAAAACGTTTTCAAAAATCAGCCGGCCTGCATGCTGCCGGTGGTGCCGCCGGAGTCGCCGGGGTGGACGTGGCCGGAGAGTGGGATACCGTTGAGGATGATTTCGCCGTTGACGCGCACGGTGCCTTCGATGCTGGCGGTATCGCCCCCGCCGCCGTTGGAGGCGGTCAGACCGGCGGTGTAGGTCAGCATGCCCTTGACTGTGGCGTTGCCTGTAATCTCCGTTTCCGGCGACTGGATTTCCACTTTCGAAGCGGCCTTAACCACCACCTTGCCCGGAGTATCGACGGTTACCTGCCCGTCGGCTCTGTTGTGGCTGATGACGGTGCCGTTGGCAAATTTCTTCAGCCACATATTCGCATCGGCGGCGGGCGTGCCGTCCTGCTCGTTGTAGATGACGCCGAGGCACACACCTCCCTCGCCGCGCGCGTCCAACAAACACACGGCCAGCGCGCCGGGGTCGGGCAGCGCGTAGAACTGGTTGCCGCCCGCGCCCAGGCTGACCACCGGCAGCCAGTCGGTTTGGATGTCGTCCAAAGTCGGCACGGTCACGCGCACCGCGTGTTTGGCCGCGTCCACGGCCGAAACCGTGCCGAACTGCAGGGTGGCGGTAAAGTCATGGGTTCGCATTTTTGGCTGCCTGTTTTTTGGGTTGGGTTGCGGCGGCCGGCTGCGGCGGCTCGTCCGGCACATATTCGACCATCTTCACTTCGAGGTCGCTGGTAAAGCCGCCGCCACGGCGGATTTCGTGCCGCGCCTGTTTCACAAGATATTTGCCGCTGAACTTGCCGAAGCCCTTGAGCTGCACCACCTGTCCGGCCACCAGCTTGGCATTGCCCACCATGGAGAAATTACCCGCCACTTGGCTTTGCTGCGCATTGGCCAGCGCGGCATCGGCGCGGGCATTGACCTGCGCCTGGCTCTCGCCGCGGTTGGCCACGATTTTGAGCGTGTCGCCGCTGCTGGCGCGCTTGCCGCCCGGACGCAGCGCCTTGCTGCGCCGGCGGGTGCGGCGCGTGGTCTTGCGTTTGGCATCGTAGCCGCTCACCACCGCTTCCTGCGGCACGCCCTTAATCAGGTCGCGCAGCCTGAAATTTTTGATGTCTTCCGGCAGCAAGACCGCCGCCGGCTTTTGTTCCGCCAGCGCGTCGTTGGCTTGGAAGACCAACTGCCTGCCGACGATCTTGAAGGTGTGGCCGTACTCTTTGGCCAAACGGGTCAAAAATTCTACGTCGCGCTCCTGATACTGGGTCACGCGCTCGATTGGGATGTGCCGGATGGTGCCGGTTACCTTTAGGTGCAACCGTCGGGCAATGCGGCGCACGATGTCGGCCAGCGTGGTGTGCTCGTAGGCACGGCCGCGCTGGGTGCGGTTGGATTTGGTGATGCCTGTGGACAGCGCTTTCAGGGTAATCACGGACGGCGGGTGCTGGTACTCAATCTCGGCCAGCTCCATGCTGCCCAGCTTGAGCATACCGTTAATCTGGTCGCCGATTTCCAAGCTGATTTTGTCGCCCTGCTCGGGATACCACTTTTGCCGCCAGCGGCCGTCCACGTCTTCCAGCTCCACCTGCACTTCGTCCGATTGGCCTTCCAAGTAATCGGTGTAGCTCACCGATAACAAATAGGGCTGGATGTCGCTGGTAATGTCCTTTTGCTCGTATTTGATGATGACCTTGGGCAGGGTCACCGGATGGCTGGCCGTGCTGTTCAGGCTACCTGAAAGCAAGGCACCCAGATGGAGGTTAGGCATCTGCATCGTCGTCTCCGTTATCGCCGCGCAGCCACGGCGGCATGTCGGCTTGGGTTTGGGGTTTGGCCGGGATAACCGGTACAAACACAGTCAGGTTGGCGGCGAACTGCTCGGCCGCAGGCAGGTGCGGATTGGCGGCAATCAGGCGGGAGATTTCCAAAGGGTTGCCGTAGTATCGCCAGGCAATCAAATCCCAGCGGTCGCCCTCGCGTGTCAGGTGTCTTAATACCGATTCGCTCATTTCGTCCCGTCCTTTCTGCCGGCCAGCCACGCGGTCAGGCTTTGCGCACCGCGTGCGCCGTTGTTCAGGCTGTCGGCGGCCGAGGCAATAGCCGCCGCGCCGCCTTCCAGCCAGCCGCCCACCGTGCCGCTTTGCGCACCGTTGCGTAGTGCGGCCAAACCGCCGGAGAGTTCGCGCGCCGCCTGGCCGCCGTAGGCCAGCATTTCGGCCGCACCGGACAGGTTGCCGATGTATTTGCCGACTTCGGGCAGCCGGTTCAATTTACCCAGCGCCGTGCCGCCAAGATTGACCGCATCGCCCACCACGCCGAGCAAAGCGAGCGGGTCGTGTTTCAGCTCGCGGGCATGGTTAATCAGGGTTTGCAGCTGGCCGACTTCCTGCTCGACGCTGCGATAGATGCGTACGCCGGTCTGCACCGCATCGGCCACTTTGGACAAAGGGGCACGCACCGACTCGGGCAACATGGCGAGCAGCGGGTTTTGGCCGTTGGCCACGCCCGGGGTCGGCAGCGGGTTGTTCGGGTCGCCGACAAACTGGGTCAGGCTCACGTCCAGCTCGCGCGCGGCGGTGCGGCCGTGGCCGTCCTGCAACAGGGTGCGGGCGGTCAGCGACTCAATCACAAACCAGCCGACAAACCTGCCGCTCCCGAAAACCAGCGACACCGCCTGCTGTGCCTCTTTGGCCGCAATCAAGCCATTGTAGGCCGCGTCCACATCGCCCAGCTTCCAGTGCAATTTCAACCCGAAGCGTATCTGCGTCAGATCGTTGCCCATCGCCTGCAGGCGCGGCCGACCGGCCAGCACCTCGTGCTTGGCGTAGGCAGCGCTGTGCGTCTCTTCAAGGTCGGTAAAGCTGCCCAATAATTCAAAACGGACATCGCCCAACATGGCAAACATCAATAAGCCCTCCTGGCTTTATCGGCCATCAGCCGTTCAAACCATTGCTCAAACTCGCGATAACTCATCTGCATAGCTGCTTGAATCTGCCCTGCATCACCACCGGGCACGTTGATGGTTGGAGAGAAATGCACCGTCATCCCGCCCGCCGCGGCCGAGTCCTGCCGTGCGGCGGAAAGCTCGGCGCTGTTGGCGGCCATTGAAGCGGCCAACGAGGAAGTGTTGTCGCTGAAACGCTGTTGCAAACCACGCGAAACCGAGCCAATAGCAGCCAACGGGCGCGGTGCGGCTTGGTTGATACCGATTTGCAGGCCTTCCATCATCCAGCCGCCAAAACGGCGGAACACGCGGCTTGGCGATCGGATCTGGTTGCTTTGGGCAAAGGCATTTTTAAACCACGCCGCCTTCTCGGCAAACCAGCCCTTAACCGCTTCGAATTTGGCGATTAGCCCATTCCATAACCCTTGGATAATGTTGCTGCCGAACTCGGTAAACTTGGCCGGCAAGTCGATGCCGAACCACGAGAGAACGGCAGCAAAGGCCGAATAGAACGCGCCAATGGGCGACCAGTTGAGAATCAGGCCGAGGATGCCGAGCAGGCCGACGTCGAAGGCGGTTTTGATTTGTTCCCAAGCCGAGCCGACCAGCGAGGAAATGCCGTCGAAAATCATGCGCCAACCGTCTAGAATCATGGCGCCGGTCTGCACCACCGAACTCAGAATGCCGCCGACAACCAAACCGAAGGTCTCACCGAAACTGCGGGCGCTGCCTTCGGCCACCTGATTGACGCTGAACAGCTCGCCAAACCAATCGATAATCGGCTGCACGAATGGCCGCACTGCTGCCCAAATACCGCTGAACGCCTCGCCAAGTGCGATTAAGGTTGGTTTGACTGGCTCCAGCCCTTTCATGATGCCGTCAATCACGCCGGCAAAAAACGCCTTGATCGGATTCCAGTATTTGTAAATCAGCACGGCCGCCAGGGCGATGGCCATAATCGCCCAACCGACCGGCGTGGTCAGCAGCGAACGGGCAAGAAACATAAAGCCCTGCCGCACCAAGCCCAATGCCACATTCAGTTTGCCGAATACGCCGGCACCTTGGCCGATGCGGCCGAATACCGAGGCAAACGGCGCGGCCACCCTGCCGAGTCCGCCGGCGATACGGGTCGCCCATTGGGCGGACATGCCGAAGGTACGCAGCAGGCTCACGCCGCGCGATACCCCGCTCATGCGGAACAGCCGCCACATATTGCGCATGGAGCGGATTTTCTGAAATCCCGTCCACATTGAACGGAAAGGCATGGCAATCAAAGAACCGGCATAAGCAAGTCCGAGGAAGACCAGCTTGAGCCCAATCAAGCCTACCGCCAAACCGGCAACCACTTTAATGGCTTCTTTATGCCTGCTGATAAACGGCATGGCATATTGCTCAATCACGTTTTGGCCGAAGGCGGCAAACCGTTTCAAATCAGGTGCGAATACTTCGCCGAACTTGGCGGCGGCATTTTCGGCCATCCCGCCCAGCGCCTCTATTGCGCCTGACAGGGTGCCGGTTTTTACTTTGATGCGGTCTTCCAAGGATGCCTGCTGATCCATCTTGGCAATCATGGCATCGAAGCCGCCCAAACCGGCCTGGCCGAGGATGGAGGCCACGCGTCCGCCCTCTTGTCCGAACAGGGCATCGGCCACATCCATCACGCCTTTGTCGCCGAAGCGGGCGCGGACTTTGCCGAACTCAGATTCCAGCGTGCCGGTAATCTCACGCAGCGATTTCATGCTGCCGTCTTTGTTGAAGAAGTCGAAATGGGCGCCGGACTTTTCCACCATGTCGCGCACTTCCGCCCGCATGCCCTTGGCGGCCATTTCCATCATGGTCGGCCCTTTGGACAACTGGCTCAACATCATATTGAAGTTGGTACCGAAGCTGGAACCCTCCAGCCCTTTATTAGCAGCCAACCCTTCTACCGCATAAATCTGTTTCTGATTCTCCAAACCGGTCAGGCCGAGGGTATTAACCTTCGGCGCATAGTAGGACATGGCTTGATACATGTCCTCCTTACTCAGGCCGGCAGCGAAATAGGCACGTTGGGTCAGGTCGGCCGAGCGCAGCAGCTCAGACTCCTTGATACCGTGCGCCTCCATGTTTTTGGCAAAAAAGCTGCCGTCGGCGATCGGAATGCCCATCACGGTATTCAGTCGGGCGGTAGCCAGACCGCCGCCGTTGATGATGGTTTCATCCGAAATACCCTGGCTCTTCAAGCCGAGCGCCATATTGGTAAAGTCGGTTTTATTCCCCGGCAGGGCGGCGCCCCATTCGGTGGTCAGCCGGTCGATTTCATTGAAGCGGCCGAAGCTGCCGTCGCGGCGCATCATGGAGATTTTCAGATTGGCAGACGCATCCTCCTGCTCCATAAATTTACGGATAGACCCGACCACCGGCGCAGCGATAACCGCCGCATGGCCGGCTGTCTCCACCATTTCGGAACGCAGCTGCTGGCGGTGCTGTTGTGCTGCCCGCTGGCCGGCAATCGCCTTATTCAGGTCGTTCTGGGCGCGGGTGGCACGATGGATCTGCATTGTCATGACAGCAAAGGCACGGCTCTGTTCGGACAGGTTGCGCGAGGGCATCAGCCTCTGCTGCTGACGGATAGAGCGACCAAACGCATCATTGGCGTGGGTCGCTTCTTTGATGGCCGAGCCTAGAGATTTGGCGGTACGCTCGGCGCGGCCGAAAACTGTGGTAAATCCGGCCTTCAATGCGGCGGCAATGGTTACACCGACTAAAAATTCCTTTGCCATACTGGTTTACCTGTGCTAATAATCAACTTATGGAACTTGACTTCAAAAACAATTTCACCCTCTCACTGGCCGCCATACTGTTTTGTCTGATGGTGGCCACCGCTTCCCTGTGGCTGTTTGCCAGCATGTGGGCGGCTGCCGGCTTCTGGACGGCGTTGTTCGGGTTTGCCGTCTTGGGGCTGATACTGGCCTGGCCTGCCGGTGTGGCATTTACCGTCGCCAGTTTCTCCCTTGCCGTGCTTATTTCCGGCATCTGCCGGCTGTTCCGATACTCTAAACAGCCGGGCTCTACATCTTCGAATACTTCGTTTTAACCTGCCGGTTGGCCTGCTGCTGCCAAATCAAAATCTCATCCGGCGACATCTCTTCAATCATCTTGGGCGAAAAGCCGAACCACCAAGCCAAATCGGCAGCAGCTTGGTGGTAGCTGTCCCAATCAATTTGCCCCAATACAAAACGTCTGCAGCTTGCTGTAATCCTCCCACGCCATATTCTCGAAATCCTCCGGCATCAGACCGGAAGCCAAGGCCATGACATGAATCTGCTGTAAGGCCGCACTGTTCGGGTACAACTCGGCTGCCCGCTTGTAGTCTTTCACCAGCACGCGGCGGGTGGTCACTTCCGTAACCGTGCCGTTTGGTGTCTCAATCGGCTGTACCAGCTGGATGGTCTGGGTAACACCGATTTTTTGTTGTAATTTTTGTGCTTCGTTCTGAGCCATTTTTGCAATCCTTTTTCAAATTGGCCGGGCGGTGCGGCCTGATAAAACCGCCGGTGGTAAATAAAAATCCCTACATCGGATTTGATGTAGGGATTGTCGCTTGCGGGCGCTTTAAAGGTCTTTTAAACGGCTTTAAAAAACTATGCCCCGATATTGCGCCGGTAGGTCTCTTCCACGTCCACGCCGTCTACGCGGTATTCGTTGCGCAGGGCGTTGTAGTACAGCACCTCGCGCCCGTCCAGCACTTGGCGGATTTCAGTAGTCTGGTAGGTGCTGGAGAACTCCGCTTTTTCTTTCGGTTTGTAGCCGCCCAGCGCATTCTTGCTGAAGGTGGCAGTTACCATCGTCACCAGCGGCACCTCCTTCACGCGGCCTGTGGTGTCGTAGGTCTCCACGTTGGCACGCACCATCAGCTGCACCGCCTTGTAGGGGTTGGCGGCTTTGCGCGCCACTTCGGGGAAAAAGCTGTTCCAGGTAATCTCGCCCTCGAGTGCGGCCACGCCCATCGGCAGCTTGACCGTGCCTTTCAGCCCCAGTCCTTTGTACTCGTCCTGCTCAAACTCAAATTCCGGCAGTTTGAACTCGCTGGCCTTGCCCAACAGCTCGTTGCCGTCGATATAGACGTTGGCGTTGTAAATTACTTTGATATCGGACATCTTTCATTCCTTCCTTATCGTTGGCTGACCAAGTTGGCCAGATATTTGCGGGTCATCACGCTGGCATTGCTGATGCGTTCGGCTGGCAGCTTGGGCGTGTATTCGTACTTAATCGGCACTTGGCCTTTACTGAAAGCATCCACCAAGTCGTAGTCGTAATCCAAGTCCACGCTGTAACCGACGATGGATTGCAGGGTGCCCAGATAGGTGCGGATGGAGCCGAGCAGGCTGTCAATCAGGGCATCGTCAATCGGTCGGTCGATATACTGCAATTCGAAGCGGCGGATGCTCTCGTCGATGACGTCGCCGGTGCGTTGCGCCACCTCGAAGTTTTTGATGTGGGACACGGTCGGGAAGCAGGCCAGACGGTTACCCCAGAGGCGGTAGCCGGTGCCGTAGCTGTTGAACACCGTGGTAATGCCTTTTTCATTGAGGCGGTTGGTGTCGCTCTGCGGATCGTCGGCGCGGGCAGTCAGCGGCATTTCGATGCCGGTCACGCCCAGCAGGTCGCGGTTGGACGAGCTGTACCAGTAGCCCTGTTCCACGTCGGTCTTCATACGCAGGCCGGCAGCGTGGGTAGCTAGGCTCTCCACACCGAGCAAACCCAACACATAGGGATAGAACAGCATCATACGGTCGCTGGAGGTTTGGAAGTTGATGCTGCCCAATGGGCCACGGCCTTCGATTGCCTTGCTCAGGGTGGTCTGCTGCGGGGCGGCGGCGTAGCCGATAGCCTTAATCTGCTCAGCCAGCACTTCGATGGCGGCACGGCATTTGGCGGTCTTGTCGTACTCGGGCACGATGATGATTTTGGCATCGGCACCGAAGCGGTTGAAGCCTTCAATCACCGCCTGCAGGCCGGTGCGTTTGCCGGTGGCGGCCACATAAGCACCGATGATCTCTTCTTCGGTTACCTTGGACGGGTCGGTGTAGGTATAGCTGATGGTCGGCGTGGTCGGTTTGGTTTTAAACACAATCTCGCCGGCCAGGGCATCGGTGACGGTGTAATCGCTACCCTCGTTCAGGGCACTGGCACCGTCTTTTACCATGTAACCTGTTTGCAAGGCCGGATGGGCGGTGCGGGCGGTCAGGGTGTCGGCATCCACCGTCAATGCTTCATCAGCCACGCTGCTCTTATGCTTGGCCGGGTCGCACACATTGACCACATAGGCGGTACCGGCCTTGTAGCGGGTAAAGATATTGGCGGCATCAGGCAGGGTAAAACCCTTGCCGGTCAGGCTGCTGCCAAATTGCAAGAAATCGCGGGCGGCGGCGCATACGGTCAGGGTATTGACCGCACCGGCCGGAGCCGTGCCGACAATGGCGGTAATCGCGCCGTCGGCGGTGTAGATCGGGCTGGTGCCGCCGTCGATACGTTTGGTTTCCGTACCGTGGTGGAAAGCTGCGGACATAATAATCTCCTAGGGTTTGGGTTTGATATCGGGGTTGAGCGGCTGGCCTTTCTGCCGCAGGTACAGGCTGCTGACTTTGGGTCGGATATCCGCCGGGCGGCGTTCGACCTGTTGGGTTTCGGTTTGGGCAATCAGCTGGTACTGCCATGCGCCGCCTTCTTCGGCCAAAAACTGCTCGCTGATCAGGTGGCACGGTTCGCAGTCGGGCGGGCGGTAGCCGGTGATGGCCAGCCGCAATGCGTCGAGCAAGTCCAAGGCTGCGCCGTCATGGTTCAGGCCGCGCCCGAACACGGTCAGCGCCAGTGTGACGTCGCGCTGCTGGCCGATTAGGCCGAGGCCGTCCGGGCGGGCAAACTTGCTGCCTTGATAGCCGACCAGCACCGCGCCCAACGGTGCCATAAAGCGGTAGCCGGCCGGGTCGTCGGGGAACAGCTCCACCGTGTAGGCGGGCAGCTCGGCGGCCAAGTAATCGCGTACGGCGGTCAGAATCGGGCGGGTGGCAGACATCAGTAGCCTCCCCAATCCTGCTTGGCATTGCCGCGCACACGGTAGGCACCGCGCTCGGCCTGCGGCCGCTCGGTATCGCTGGCCAATTCGTCGGCACGTACACCCAAATGCAGCTTGCCATCACGTACCTGCACCAAGAGCTTGAGCGCGTTGTCGTAGGCTGCCTGCAAAGGTTTGGGGAAATCGGCAGTGTTGATGCGGCGGGGATGCAGCCAGTAGCGCGCGATGTCGCTGCACACCGGCCGCAGGATGCTGGGTACCGGCTCCAGCGGCAGGGTGTAACGACCCATCAGGTAGCCGTCGGCAATTTCGCAGGCATAGGCGATGGCTCTGTCCACCACTTCCCAGTCCGGCTCGGTGCTGCCGCCGATATCGTTGGTCAGTTGGGTCAGCTCGGCCAGGCTGACGGCAGCCTTGATGTCTTCGCGCGTGATGTACATGGCCTAGTCCTTTTTGCCTCTGCCGCGTGCTTTGGACTGTTCTTCAGGCTGCTCGGCAGATTCTGCCGGCTGTTCGGTTTCAGCCTGTGCCGGCTGCTCTGTCTCGGCAGGCGCGGTTTCGGCCTCAGCCGGTTGTTCGGGCTGGGTCGGTTCGGCAGGCGGCTGTTCCGGCACCGGTGTTGTGCCGTCCGGCTGGTAGCCGGATGCGGCCAAGTCTGCGTCCGAGATGCTGCCTGCGGTCACATGTGCGGCCACCAGCTCGTACTGCTCGGGTGTCAGGTCTACGGCTTCACCGGCTTCGACACGGAACTCTTTGCCTTCGGCATCAGCCAGAATCAGCGGGGTGTTGGCGATATAGGTTTTAATCATGGCTAACCCCTCAGTAAAACTTGGATCAGCTCGCCCGCGCCGGCAGCGGCACTGCGGGCAATGCCGACGGCCTTGGCACTGCCTGCGGTCTTGACGGCGCAGCCTTGGGCATCGGGGGATACCTCGTCGCCCACGGCCAGCGCGCCGCCGGCTTCCACCACCACTGTGCCGATGGTGTCAACGGCCAAGATTTCGTTGATGTCAGCATCGTAAGGGGTGGCGCCCAGCACCTTATCGGTAGCCGTAGCCTGTTTGCCGGCGAAGCTCACAAAACGGTTGGCCACGATTTTGCCGGTGGTTTTAACGGTGGTGACCAAGACCACCTGTTTGGTCGGTTTAGACATTGTTTTGCTCCTGTTTCTGTGTAAACACGTTTTCTTTCACTCGATAGGCTTCCAGTTCCCACAGCTTGCGGACGGCATCCTGATAAGCCGCCTCACACCCCACTTCTTGATCAAACATGTCCGGGTTGATACAAGCTGACTGGCCAATTACCACAAAGCCCGATTTCAGGGTCAGCGAGCAAACTGTAGCTGTCGTTTCGCCAATACGGTGGTAATCGGCTTTGTGGATTTTGTCGGTCAAGTCTTCCAAGGTAACGGACAAATTCATACTGTTCTCCTTCAGGCTGCCTGAAAATCTCAGGCAGCCTGTTTCTAGGTTTAAGCGATGGCTTTCTCGAAGAGATAGCCGCAGGCACCACCGATGGCGGCAGCTTTACGGATGTCGGTGTAGCGCACATACTCCACCTTGCCGCCCACGCCTTCGTAGCGGTCTACCACCGGCATGCCGCGGCGGCGGAAGGTATAGCCGAAGGCGGGCATACCTTCGTCGTTGCCGGCTTCGACCGGTTTCGGGCGTACGATCAGGCTGGCGAAATTGCCCCACACATCCTTGGTGGCTTTCTTGCCGTCGGGTGTGGAGATGGCCTCGCCGACGATGATTTCTTCCACATCCAAGAGGCGGGTCAGCTGCTCGAGCGTAAGAATCCCGCGGTCGCTGTTGGCCGACAATTGCCCGCGCAAGCCTTTATGTAGGATCAGCTTGCTGTACACCGATGCCCCCAATACCAGCACGTTCGGGCGCACGCCGCAGGCGGCACGCACTACTTCCCTTGCATTGGCAATATCGGCCTGTACATCGGAGGTATCGTCGCTCCACTGCTTGGTGGCCGACAGGTCTTTGCTGTGGCCGCTCTCGTAGGTGGGCTTGGCCTGAATCAGCGCGGCAATCTCCAACTCCTGTCGCAGCTGGATACCGGCGGTCACGCGGCGGGTGGCCTTGGCCTTCTCATCAAACACCGATTCGTGCTGTGCGCGGTAATCCACGCCGGCGGCCAGATCGTGCTCTTCCAGCACCACCGACATCTTGCCCGGGAAGTCCAGCGTAATCACATTGCTGGCGGCACCCACGGCACGCTCGGTTTCATACTCGATCAGCGAGCCTTTACCGAACTTCGGCACTTTGATGCCTTCCTTCTCGGTCAGTACCACCGGCATGATGCGTTCGCCGATGAAACCGCCCTGTCTGTAGCCCAGCGCCAGCTTGGTCAATACTTCGTCCACTTGGCGCAGGTTGCCTAAATACGTGTTGCTCATGTTTTATCTTCCTTTACTGGATAAACGGTTAATCAATCTGCCGTGCGGCGCGCGGCTTCTTCGTAGGTGATGCCCTCGGCTTTCTGCAAAGCCAAAGCCCGCTCGTGGTGGCTCATGCCCTCGGCGAAGTTCAGGCTACCTTTGGCCATCTGCCCGGTCGGCAGCTGCTGCGGCAGCACCGCCGCCAAAAACTCGCGCAGCGCAGTGCCCAGCGGCTTCGCCGCCTCACCCTCGCCGAAGTCGGCGGTGGTGTGCTCAGGGTGCTCGGCAAAATCCAGCACCTGCACCACCAAGGCTTTGTCGGCAGGTTTCAGGCGGCCTTCTTTCACCAGTCCTTCGGCAAAGTCGGCGTTTTGCTGGTGCGACGCGTCGCGCAAATTTTTTGCCTTTTCGTCTTTCAGTTTTTTCAATTCGGCCTTGGCCTGGGCGGCGTCGGCCTCCGCCTTCTCACGTGCGGCCTTTTCGGCAGCCAGTGCGGCGGCTTGGTCTTGTTCAGACATAGGAGACTCCTTATGGTCGGTTGGGTTGGGGGTGGGAGGGGGATCGGCAAACAACACCGGGTCGGGCGGCAGGTCAGGCCGGGCGGCCATTTCCTTGATGCCTTCGATTTCCCAGTCCGGCACCACCTTGTCGGCGGCGTCTTGGCCAAACTGGGCAATCAGCCATTCGCGCATATTGCGCCACAGCCGGGCGGCGATACCGTGTGCCGCTTCGGAAAACTCAATCACGCCTTCCTCTGCCGCGCCGAACTCAATCGCCCGCAGCCCCTTGACCGCCGGGGCGTGTGCGCCGAGGAAGCCGACATGGCGCAGGTAGTAGCTGTCCGGCACCGGGTTGTTCGGATGGCCGGGCGGCCAAAAGGAGGCGGATACCTTCTTGTAACGTCCGGCGCGGACGGCCTCGGCAAAGCCATCATCCATCTGGGCGAACTCGGCAGTCAGGCTGCCGCCGTCGGCTGCCAGCTTCGGCACCCAGCCGTAGGCCGGGGCGTTCATGGCCGGATGGCCGATGACAATCGGCGCTTCGTGCAGCTTCGGGTCGTACACCTCGGCGGCGCGCTGTACGTCGGCATCCGTGATGTTCCATTGGCTGCCGTCGGCACTGGTGCGTTTGCCGCTTCGAAAAATCTCAAACATAAAAAATCCCCGTCATTCGTGTTAAGCGAATGATGGGGCATGGGCTACCTGAAAGTCTTTTAAACGGGTTTAAAAAAATACCGCCGAAGCCAGTGTCGCCAAATTTGCGTTTTAAGCGCATTCGGGCGGCGGGATAAGCAAACGTACCAAACCGTAAAAAGACATCGGTCAGGAACGTTCCTGACCGACCTTGTGCGCGTTTTAATCTGTTTTACTCCCTTTGCCTTTCCCTTCATCGAACAAATCCTGCTGTGCGGCGTCGATTTTAGCCTGTCGTACCCGTTCGATGATGCGGTAAACCCACTGAACGGAGAAACCGTATTCTTTGGCCAGTTCGTTCTGATTGCTGCCGTTGAATTTTTCAAAAATCTCCACATCACGTTCATCGATATCCCACAATACACCGTGCGGGATGTAGAACAGTTGGCCGCCCCATTCCCGCGCCATGCGTTTGGCTACATGATTGCCGATATTTTTAGCCTGCTTTTTGTCCGCCACCCCGGCAGATTGCACTTCCTCTCCCACCTTAGCCGCCAAATCGGACAGCAGCTCGGCCACCCTTGCCTGTGTCATGTTCCCGCTCCTTCCCGCGTTACCCGCTGTTTCCATTTTTTCAAATGCTCAATCACCCGTGAGGCATCGTCCACACTCAGCCAGCCTTGGTAATCCACGCCGGTCATGCGGGATACGAAACGGGCTAGGCTCAGTTCCGAAGGACTGCGTACCGCGCCCAAGCGGTGCAGCTCCAGCCACAGGGCGCGTATTTTTTTAATCTGCGCGTCCACTCCGTCCGCTGCCTCGCGCACCGGGATATCCTGCCGGCCGCTCTCGGCCTGCGCCTTGGTGGTCACAACGAAGCCCTGCGCCTTCATACCGCGCAAGGCCAACTCCAGCTCGGCCACGCTCATCTGCTTGCTGCTGGTCTTGCCGCCCGATACGTTGGCCAGCAGCCTGCGGTAGGCGGCATCGTCCAGCATCAGCTGGTTTTTGGCCACGTGTAAGAGCTTAATCAGGCGGGCTTTCTTGTGGGCTTTGGGTTCACGCATTTGGACTCTCCTAATGTTCCACTGATGCCGCCGCACTGTGGCAGCGGCATGGGTTGAACATCACGCTTTAACCAAGTCTTTGAGCTTCTCGCTTGGCGCGAACTTCACTTTGCGTTTGGCCGGGATGTCGACCGGCTCGCCGGTTTGCGGATTGCGGCCGGTACGTGCGGCTGTCTCGACCACCTTGAACGTCCCGAAGCCGGGCAGGGTTATCCGGTCGCCTTTGGCCAAAGCCTCCGTGATACTGTGTTGCACGGCCAGCAGCGCGATTTCGGCATCGGCCCGGCTCAATTCGCCGTGTTCGGCAATGGCTTTGATTAACTCTGATTTAGTCATGGTTTAACTCCTGTTTAAATTGCGGCAGGCCGTGCCGCTCGGTATTACTTACTGGACGGTACACGCCCGGAACTCCTTGCCGGTTACCGCCTTAAACTCCTGCTTAATCAGCTCCATCGCAATCAGGCTGAGATTTTGCGCGATGCTACCGCTGTCTTCTCCCGGGTCGGGCAGCCGTTCGTCTGACGTTATTTTCAGCATGACCCCGCGCGGGGTGTCGGCAATCATGATGGTTACGGTGGCCATATCGTTACTCCTGCCAACCGCCCATCAACTCAACCAGCTCGCCGATTAAGGCGCTCAGATTGGCGGACACGATGAGCTGCGAAGCAGCGGCCAAGTCGGCGGCATCGTCGCCGTGGTTTTCCGCTGCTTCCTGCAGCACGTCCAAATACTGGATACGTTTGAGCGTGAACTCGCTGGTTAGCACAAAGGCAACCCGCTCGTCCCAAACCAAGCCCAGTTCGCTCACTGTCTTGCCGCAGCGCACATGGCTGGCCACTTCCTCGGCTGTCAGGTCTTGCCGTTTGATGCATATCTCCGGTGGCACATCACCCGCGCCTCGCAATGAGGCAATGTCGTCCAGCTCAAAGCGTCCGGCGGCATGACCGCGCAGCAGCCATTCAGTCATCAGCGCCGATGGCGTTTGGCGGGTGTGGGCCAGCTGGACTTTCAAGCCGCCCAAGGCTTCGCGCAGTTTAGCGAGCAGGTTTTCCGCTTTGGAGGCGGCAGCGCTGTCCACCAGCAACATGCCGTCGGCAAAGAGTGCACGGGTATGGGTGGCGCGGACAAAGGCACGTGGCAGCAACTCATCGGTTACCTGCTCCTTCAATTCCTGCCGTTCTTTGCGACCAACCGAACGGCCTTCCTGCTGTTCAATACGTGCCACCCGCTCGTCTACCGCCCGCTGGATGACACTACCCGGCAATACCTTCTCCTCCCGCCTTAACGCAATCCCCATCGTTTGTTCGACCTTAAAGACCAGCTCGGGGGTAAAGCTCTGCGGTGCGGCAAAACCCTCGGTAAACCAATCCAACCCACCGCACGGAGCAAAGGGTGCGTCGGCCAATTTGTCGGCCAGCAGGGCGGCATTCGGGGTTTCAGGCAGCCTGAACACGGTACATTGACTAAACCACATAATTACACCTTTGCAATATCCAAATTCATCAGCTTGTAATCACCTTCGTCATCGCGGCGGTACACCCTCACATAGGCCTTGCTGGTCAGGATTTGCAGGCTATCGGCCACCGCATCCATCGCCTGCTGCCATTTCGGGTGACTGATTTTCAGGCGGCGCAGCCCCAGTACTTTGCCGGTGCTGATGTTGCCTTCCTTGTCGGTTGCAAACGCGGCCTGCACAATCGTCCACACGTCGGCATCGGTCACTCCGGCCAGCATGTCGTGCAGCGCCTCGTCAATCAGCGCCTTGGCCGCCTGCAAGCCTTCGTCGAAGCTCAGGGTATCCTGTACGGCGTATTGCACGCGGTAGCGGCCGTCGAAGCTGTGTAGGGTCAGGTTGCCTTTTTTCTTGCCGCCCAGCTCCACGCCGAAGCGTTCGGCGGACAGTTGCACAAAGGCATTGATGTCGTCCATCGCCCCACGTTTGTAGTCGGCCAGCTGCTCGGCCACCGCCTGCGCTTTGCCGACAATCTCCATCACCAGTTCATCGCGCAAGAGGTCGATTTCGCGGATGTTGTCAATCGGCACCAGATTGCCGCGTGCGTCCTTCTTGTATTGGCTCATATCAATTTGGCTCATTTTCATTCCTTCCTTTACCAAGTCTTTCCTTTTAAAACGTTTGCGATTTTTTGATACATCTTTTTCAAATTTTCCCGCCCCCTCTTTTCCTCTTCCGGTGTCAGCTGCCTTTTATGTTCCAACTGTGGCAGTTCCTTCCTCGGCGGCAGGTTTTTAATTAGCATTTTTGGAGTCGGCCAGCGTTCAATTTCGGCCAGCAGTCGGGCAAAACCCTGGGTAATACGCCCGGCATCCTGTTGCTCGTCCCATTTGATGGGGAGTGAGGCCATCGCTTCCATCCATACGCTGGCCGTCAGCTTGATACCGCTATTGGGAGGTGCGCCGTCCGGGCGCAACATCATCAGTTTTTGCAGCCCAGTCAGAATTTCGTCGCGGGCGAATTTCGGCAGAGTCTTATCCATGTTTCATTTCCTCCAGTTGTGCCACTGCATCTAAGGTTTTACTGGCTTGGCGCGGATTGCTGGTGCCGGTAACTGGCACGACTGCTCCACCGTCTATCGGCACCGGCACCGCATTGCCCGCCCAGCCAGCGATAATCTCGTACAGGTAGCCATGAGATTTAAGCGGTGTACTCAAACGGCCGTTGTCGCGCGCATCCAGCACCCGGTTAAACGCCCAAATCCATGCCTCGCGCGGCGCGGGGTAACTCTGCCGCTTGCGGGTAATCTCGCCCGCCTGAATCAGCGGCACCAGCTCGCCCAGCAGTTTGGCCGCCCGCGCCCAGCTCAGGTCGCGCTCGCCCGGGCGGAACAGGCCGAGATAGCGCAGCGCGGCTTTGGCCAGCTCGTCGGAGATACCGGCCAGCGCCACCATCAAATTGCGCGCCTCGTCGTGGGTAATCAGCACCTCAAGGCTGGCGCTGGCGCCGCAGCAGGGGCAACGGGTTTTCATGCTGCCGTTCCTTGCTGCTTGGCGTCCAGCCGCATAAAGGTATCGATATTTTCGCGTTCGGCTTGCAGGGCGAAATTCCTGTCTTCGGTGTCCATATCTTCCGGGTAGTCGCACAGGATCATCCAATCCAGCCGGGCAGTGTCGGGATGTATAACAAGCTCCAAATCATCGCTATAGACAAGCTCTGTCTTCTCTTCGGAGATAAATTGCACAGTAACCTCATCGCGTGTGTTTGCCTCTTCCAACACCACACCGAATACCGGATTTTCTACATCTTTGAAACGAACATGGTCGCCAAATTTAAAACAGGTTTTCATTTCATTTGTCCTCACTTATTTCCCAACCGGGTCATACACAATCCCGCGCATCCGCTCTTGATCACTCATGCGCTCGTACACTGCTGCCGCTTCGGCGGCCTCACTCTCAGCCTGCCGCTCTTTGGCTGCCAGCCGTGCCGCTGCCGTATCCGGTTGTCCCACCAGCTGCCGATGGGCGGCCGGCTGCGGGGTACAGCTGCCGGCCATGGCGGCATAGGCCACTGCCACGATGGCGGCAATCAACCAGTTCCGAGCTTCGCGGCGGGCAACGTTTTTTAATTCCGGCCACATGGTTGTTATCCTTTCCAACTGATGCGGATATAACGCACCGCTTCGCCGATACCGATGCCGATGATGACCAGCGCCAGCGCCAAGGTCAGCGCGTTGCCGAGCACCTGCCAGCAGCTTGCCTGTACAAACCAGTTCCAAAATGCACTCATCTCACACCCCCCTTACCATGTCGCCGTCTACCGGCATCTGCAGCTCGGCCGCCTGATTCATGGCCGCCGATACCAAGTTGTTCACTGCCAGCGGGTAGAGCAGGCTGTGCTCTTCCACCCCGCGCCCGCTGCGGCCGCGCACCGTCAGCCGTTCGGCCACCGCGTCAATCGCGCTCTCGTCCATAATTTTGGTGATGTCGCCGCCGGCGCGTTCGATTTTGTGTTTCAGGTAGCCTGCCAGCCGTCCGTCGGTCAGCGGCAAGAGCGTCACCACCTCGCAGCGCTGTACCACTTCGCGCACCGCCGGGTTGTTTTCGCTGAGCTTCTGCGCCAGTTCGGTCTGGCCGACCAGTACGATGCCGAGCAGGCGGTCAAAACCGTTTTTGAGTTCGAAGAAGCGTTTCAGGTGCTTCAGGGTGGGAATCGGCAGGCCGTGTGCCTCTTCGATAATCAGCACATGTTTGTTGCCCGCCTTCGCGCTCTCCTGCAGGGCGCGGTGGATTTGGCGGAAACGTGCTTCCGAATCGCGGTAGGGGCGGGTGCCGGGTGATACTGCCTCCAAGATGGCGGCGGCAATATGCGCGGCTTTCAGGGTTTTGCCCTTCACATCGTTGTCTTCCATCGCCAGCACATACGGTTCGATGGTGATAACCTGCCTGCCATCACGGTTGATGCGGTCTTGCAGGTCTTCGCGCAGGGTGGACTTGCCCGCGCCGCTTTCGCCGACCACCGCCACAAAGCCGCCGTGGCAGGCCGTTTGGAACATCGCTTCGCGCACATAGCGCACATCAGGGGTCATATACACATCCTCTGCCGACCTGATTTCATCGTTGAACGGATCGCGTACCAGGCCGAAATAACGGCGGGTGGCTTGGGTCAAAGTGGCTTTTCGTAGTAACATATCGTCGTCCTCGCTTTCATTAGGGTGGGCAGGTGCGGTTTCCGGCTCGTTTCTCAGGCTCGCTGGGATGTCCGCACCATTCAGTTTAAAAAAGTCTCTCAGTTTCCCGCGCAGCTCAGCTGCGCCTTTTTTTGGCCATTCGCCGTGGTTGATTACCGCTACCAACCTGGGCTTGCTGCAGCCGATTTCGGCGGCGGCCACGGCGTACGATTTGCCGATTTTTCTAAATGCTTCCTTCATCTCATGCCCCTTTCACAATCCGCAGGCTGCCTGCGGTTTTCAGGCGGCCGAATACTTCTTCGATCTGGCTGGCGGCCACCCCGTCCGGGTACAGCCGTTGCAGGGTTTTCACCGCCTCGCCCCAGTTGCCGCCGGCCGCTTCGATGCGCGGTTTGAGCAGCTTGGCCAGCTCGACCTTGCTCAACACCTGCTCGCGCACTTCCATCGTGTTGTAGGCCATCTGTTGCCCTTGTTTGGGCATATACAGGGTGTTGGCGGCGGCCAGCGTGTCTTCCTGATGTTTGAACGGGTCGATTTCGCCGCCGAAGGGCACCGCCTTACCTTTGCGTTTGCCCGCTGCCGCTTCCAGCGTGTCGGCCTGCATCGCCAGCTTGTCCAGTTCCTTGGCGTGGCTTTGGGCGATGGTGTCGGCCTGCCCTTTGTATTCCGCACCGATGACGGCGGCATCGGCTCTGAAACCCATCTCGTCAAACACCACCTCCGGCACCGCCTGCCAGATTTCGTTGCCTTCGCTGTCGTAAGTGGCGATACGTGCGCCAGTCGGCTCCCACGGGTTCTTGGCCACCAGCAGTTTCTGCCCCACCAGCACGCTCTTGATGTCTTTCACGCTGTACACCCGGCCGCCGAAGCGGATTTCCAGATCGGGCGACACTTTGGCTTCTTTCGGCGCGGAAACGGCCAGCTCGCGGCAGTAGTCGGCAGGCGGCGGCAGAATCAGCTGCTCGGCCTTGATTTTGTTCCATGCCTGATAGCGGGTCAGGCCGTGTCGGCTGTGAATCTGCGTGCCGTTGTAGTAACGCATCCAGCGTTCGGCCAGGCGGTTCAGCTGCCCGATGTCGTGCACCTCGGTAAAGCGCAGGCTGCTTTCAAACGCCGTCTCCACAATGTCGTTGCCTTTTTCCACCTGTCCTTTGGCGCGCGGGTTACCCGGCTTGTTGATCTGCACATGCACGTCCAGCGACTTGCACAGGTTTTTAAACGCTGCCGAGGTATTCGCACTGCCCGGGTCGAGCATCACCATGCGCGGCACGCCGCGGAACGGGTCTTTCAAAACATCTTGCTTCTCCTGCATCATGAAGATAAAGAAGTCGCACAGGTTGGCGCTGGTCTCGCCGCCGAAATAGTAGCGGGCAAGGATGGTGCCGCTGGCGTGGTCGGTGCCGGTGTAGCGCCACACGCGGTCGTTTTCGATTTTGACCACGTTTTTCGGTTTGTTTTTGTAGAACTCTTCCTGCTTCATTACCCGCAAGCCGCTGTCCTCGCCGCTGCGCGGTAGGTAGTAGAGCACGCACAGACTGGGGTCGATCTGCCAGCAGTGGTTCGGGTGTTCCGATTTCATGCGGTTTACCGGCGCGGGCTGCAGCAGTTGGTCTGGGTGCAGCTTGTATTCGCGCAGGGCGCGGGTAACCGTGCTCTCGGACAAGGGCAGCACCTCGCCCGTTTCCTCATCCACGCGGGCGGCGTCGATTTTGCCGTTGGCGCGCAGCATCTCCACCGCACGGGCGACCGACATCAGCCGTTTGCCGTTTCGCCGCATCGCCTCCATCAGCACGGCCGAAATCAGCTGCGCCTCGTGCAGGCTTAATTCCGAGCGGCCGGCATCGCTGCGCCGTTTGCGGCAGGGCTTCACACTGACCGCTTCCAGTTTGCGGTACAGCGTGGCCACGCTGATGCCCAGCTCGGCCGCCTGACTTTTCAGGTAGCCTGCCTTCTCGCCGTGGCCGAGGGTGGCTGCATGAGCGGCCACGGCAGCCAGTTTCTCGGTCAATGCAGGATTCATGGTTTACTCCCCGTCCAGCCATTCCGGCTTGGCGTTGGTCGGTGCTTCTTGCGGCAGGGTAAAGCGTTCGCGCAGGGTTTCGGCATCGCGGATGATTTGGTTGATGGCCGCCACCATCTGCGGGCGGTGGTCGTAGCCGTTGGCTTCGCCGTGTGCCAGCATCTGTTCGAATACCTCGGCAAAGCGGCTCAAGTCGCTGCGGGCGGCCACTTCCAAACCGGAAAGCTGCATGGTCAGCTCGCTGCCCACGTCTTCGGGGCTCGGCTCTTTGCCCGTCTGCTTCTTGGCCAGTTTCTCAGCCAGCTCGTCCACCTTCTTGTTTTTGTCGGCGATGATTTTGTCTTTGGCCTCGGCGGTTTCGCGGCTCTCGCGCAGGGCGGCGCGGAGTTCGCGTACCGTCATCCTGTCCACATCGTCCAAGGTCATACCGTTCACTTCGCCGCCATCGGCCAACTCAGTAAGGGTCTCATCCTCCTCCACCAGCAGCTCTAGCAGTTTGGATTTACCCAGCTCCATCAACTTAGACTGAGCCTTCTGCATTTGCGGTGTAGCAAAACGGCGCGTGGCCTGCGTGAGCTGTTGTGCGGCGCGTACTGACATCCCAAATGTTCCGCAGACGTCTGCGAACTTTTCCCAAGTCATGTGTTCTTTCAACACAATTAGGACACGACCAAGCTCAAACATACCTTCAACGGTCTGCCTCATTGCTTGGCGGCCACGTTCAATCCAACGATCTTCGTTATAAGCCTCACCGTTGCCCCATTGCTCCATTACCATCAGACTGTGCATAGCTGTCTGGTTGCTGTGTTCAATAATTTCCATTTTGTTGCTCATGTTCTAGTCTCCAAAAGTTGCGACGTCGCAACTTATCAAAATGTAGTGGTACGTTGGTTCAGTTCTTCCAATCTGGCCATCATGCCTTCCTGTTGCCGTCTGAACCGTTCGGCAATCTGAAGCGTCTTCACGCTGTAGGCGAAATTGCCGTTATCCAGCTTCACCACCAGCCCCGCCTCAATCAAATCCTCCAGTTCGCGGGTAACGTAAGACGGGTTAAGGTCTAGGCCGTCGGCGATTTCCTTGTTGCTGATGCCGATTAGCGGGTGCGCTTCCAATGCCTTGAAGACACTCAGCAGCCGCTGTCCTTTTCCGCTCGCCATATCAATCCTCCGGTTGCTCTTTCAGTCCCAATTTAATCGCCGCCTCGTGCGCCATACCGCGCCGGCCTTTCAGCTGGCCGCGCAGCAGGTGCTCCACCACCGTGCGCTCAAAGCCGAAATACCTTGCCCACGCGCTGCGGTTGATGCCGTGCCGCACAAAGTACCGCTGTGCCGACTGTGTTGTCTGCGGATAGGGCAGCGGCAGAAATTTGTCATGTTGCTTACTCATTTAGTGCCTACCTGTGTTAATCTGTGCTAATCGTTTATTCCAAGGAGTCCCGTGCCATGCATATCGACAACGCCCCTGGGTTTTCTACTGCCGAAGAACATATTGCCGAGCTGTACCGCCGGATAGATGGGTTAAGTGACCGTATTGAGAGTCTCGACTTGGTGTTCTATCCCATTTGCCTCGCCATCCGTTTGCAGTCCCTCCTTTTCTTTGATGAAATCACGTCCGGAATAGAAACTGTCCATCGACAGAAAACAAAAGAGGCGGCGGAGGCGGATTCTCCGATTGATCCTAATAAGGTCTACGCTTTGGAACGCTTCTTAGCGACAGCCAAGCTTGTTCGAGAGAGTGCCGAAAATGTTCAATCCGAAGTTGCCGCTGCCGGGAAGCCAGCCGGATAAAAGCCTTTCTCTTCCGGCTCAAGGCCGCTTGGATTTCCTGACGTATGATTCGACGCAATTCTTGTTCGGTCATTTTTCGTCCTTTTCTGTGTCGGATTGGTTTTAACTGTGGTGTTGCGTGTAGAATAATCTACATTTGTAGTTTTAGCAAGGGGAGAATTGTGAATTTTGTAGATTTTTTGTACAGAATAAAGCAAGAGCTTGATTTAAAACAAGATAAGGATGTGGCTAATTTTTTAGGATTAGAGATAAAAGCATTTTCAGCAAGAAAAGCAAGGAATTCGGTGCCTGAAGATAAGTTGCGTCTAGCCGCAATTGCACATCCTGATATGAAGATTGATGTTGACTATATTTTGACTGGCACTCGATCTAGCCAAACGGAAATAGTGAGAGTCCCATCCCCGAGTTATACAGACAAGAGGCTACCTGAAAAATCTACACCCAGCCTGAGCGAGGAAGAGCAGGAGCTGCTGGCCTTGTTCCGCCAGTCTAGCGAGCTTGGCCGCGCCGTCATCATGAGCGCCGCCCGGGGCGCAGAGAAAAAAGAAGCCGCATCTGCGGCTGATCAAGTAGCTTAGTTTTAATTGTCCGTTTAATTGAACTGAATGAAAAGGAGATGAGTATGAAAAAAGCAACATTATGTCTACTATCCATTTTGGCGTTGGCAGCTTGTAATCAAAGCACCTCTTCTCAAGAAACTAAGGTAGAGGAGCCAAAATCCAGCTCTGCATCTGTTGAAGTAGCACGGCCTGAGCCTACTGCGCCAGAATTAAAGCTGATCGAAGATATGCAGTACATCACAGATAAACTGAAAACTATCCCAACTTTGGGTAAAGTTGTTATCTACACCGAAGAGACCGACCCAAATCATCGGCTTGGCCGCCCTGGGCAATATTTCGCCAAATTAAATTTTACTGATACCCGCTACAAATCAGAGCCTGAAAATTTCGGTACGATAGAAGTCTTCAAAACAAGAGAGGAGTTGGAGGAAAGGTATGACTATGTTGCTTCGGTTACCAAAGGGACTCCTTACCTCGTATACCAATTCAAACATGAAAATCTTCTTATGCGGCTGCCGCAAGAAATGACTCCGACACAAGCCAAAGAGTACGAAGCCGCCTTAGAGCAGATGTAACGTAGCTGCCCGATTAGTAGCTAACAATGCTGGTAAGTTTTTTTAAACCCGTTTAAAAGACCCCCGCCACCCCCATCAGCCACAATCCCTGCATCAACACCGATGCAGGGATTTTCTTATGTATATCACCATTACCGCAGGACACAGTAACACCGACCCCGGCGCCGTCAACGGCAGCGACCGCGAGGCCGACATCGCGCAAGACATGCGCAACATCGTCGCCTCCATCCTCCGCACCGACCACGGATTGGAGGTTAAAACCGACGGTGAGGGCAAGGGCAATCTGCCTTTGCGCGAGGCAGTCAAGCTCATTAAAGGCAGCCGTCTGGCTGTCGAGTTCCACACCAACGCGGCACTCAATAAAACCGCCACCGGCATTGAAGCCTTATCTATCCCAAAAAACAAAGCCGCCTGCCAGCGCCTGTGCCGTGCTGTGGAACAGGTCACAGGCTGGAAGCTGCGCGGCGAAGACGGTTACAAACCAGACAACGCCGGCCAGCACAGCCGCCTGGCCTACGCCCAAGCCGGCGGCATCATCTTCGAGCCGTTTTTTATTTCCAACGACGCGGACTTAGCCCAATGGAAGCAAACCAAATGGAGCATCTGCCGCGCCATCGCTAACGCTATTGCTGAAGAGGTCAAAGCATGAAAGAGAAAAAAACATTGGTGGCGCTGGCGCTGTCTGCCGTATTGCCGAGCCTGACCCATTCCGCACCCCGGCTGGAATATTCGGTCGGCGCGGGGAGCTACCCGCTTAGCGGCCGCCGCAGCGGTGTGGCTGCCGCCAGACGCGCCGCCAAACGGCGTAGAAAGGCTGGAAGATGAATAGCCTTAAAAACTGGCTGGCCGGCGCGTTTACCAACCCGTCCAGCGGCCAAGCCAGCCACACCAAGGTATGGGCCAACGTGGCCTACGCCGTGATGACTTATAAATTTGTCATGGCACCCGAACCGGTGGAGTGGATGTGGTGGAGCTACGGCTGCATTGTGGGCGGCTACGCCCTCATCAAGCGCGGCCTATCCATCATCCCGCAGCTGGAACAGATCAAACAACAGGGAGATCAAAATGTGGATGCTACCGACGAATAAATCTTTGCTGTACGCACTCGGCATCGGCCTGACATTGGCCAGCGTATACGGTGCGGGCTACACCCACGCCCGCCGTATCTATCGCGGCGAAATCGCACAGCTGCAGCAGCGCCATACCGAGCAGGCGCTGGCCGCCGAACAAGCCTACAGCGCCAAGCTGGCCGAAGTCAGCGCGGAAAAACAGAAGTGGCACGACTTCGCGCAGCAGCAATCGGCAAAGCTGGCTGAAACCACCCGTCAATTGGACACCCAAACCACACGCATCAAACAGGAGATAGCAAATGCAGTCAAAAACGATCAAAGCAGCGGCCGTTGTTACAGCGGCCTTGGCACTGGCAGCCTGCAGCTCTACAAACAAGCCCTTGGCTACACCAATTAAGGTGGTGGAGCGCCCGGTGCTGCCACCCGCCGCTGCCGAACTGCTGGCCGAGCATCCGCGCCCGGCACCGCCGGTTTCAGGCAGCCCCACCGATTTGCTCAATCACGCCGCCGACTACGGCGCATGGTGCGGCAAACGCGACACCCAAGTGCGCGGGTGGCAGGAATGGTATCGGAGCAAGCAGTAATGGATATTTCAGACAGAGCCACCCAGCAGGAGGAGCTGGCGCGCGAGGAGGCATTACGCCAAATCAGGCTACCTGAAAAACCCGCCGCCTCATACACGCACTGCGTGGATTGCGGTGCCCGCATCCCCAAACGTCGCCGCCTGGCCGTCCCCGGCTGTACAAGATGCGTGGGCTGTCAGGCATACCAAGAAATCGGATACCCCTGAATCATGGATAACAGAACCTTTATCAGTATCGAATTTTGGCAAATCGTCTCTTTCCTAATGGGCTTTTTGGGCGTGTGCTGGATGTTCGGCAAGATGCTACTCACCCATTACGAAAGCCGGTTGGCTCAGGTTTATAACAAAAGCGAAGAGTTGGAAAAAACCGTCAACAGCCTGAAAGAAACCCTGCCGCTGAACTACGTCCTGCGAGAAGACTACATCCGCGGACAGGCGGTGTTGGAAGCCAAAATGGACGCACTCCATAAAACCATTAGTGACCTTTATAAATTGGAAAGTGGGAAAAAATGATGCAACAAGCCCGTACTGCCGGCCTGCGCTGGCAGATTATCAGCATTCTCAACAAAGCCCGCCCGCACACGTCATCCGAAGTCATGTTGCTGGACATCCTGCGGGCAATCTATGCCGATACCACCGTCACCGAACTTAGGCGCGAACTGGACTATTTGGCCGACCGCAAGTTGGTGGATCTGGTCAAGCAGCCCATCGGCATGTGGCTGGCCGACCTGACCCGATTGGGTGTGGACATCGCCGAATACACCATCGACTGCCAGCCCGGCATCGCCCGTCCGCCCAAATACTGGGAGGGTTGATTATGGCACGCCGCAGCACCATTGCCCTGTTGCCGGACGATGTCCGCCACGAGTTCGAACGCCGGCTGGCGGCCAATGCGTTCGGCAACTATACCGAGCTAACCGAATGGTTGAATGCGCAGGGTTACGAAATCAGCCGTGCGGCCGTACACCGCTACGGCCAAAAGGTCGAGCGCCGATTTGCCAGCATCAAGGCCAGCACCGAAGCCGCCCGTCTGATTGCCGAGGGCGCATCCGACGAAGGCGACACCCGTTCCGAAGCCCTGATGGCGATGTTGCAGACTGAGCTGTTCGATGCTTTGGTCGCCATTGGCGAGATACCGGATACCGAACTGAATGTGGTTGACCGCTTCGGCATGATGTCGGAGGCAGCCAAAAAGATTTCGGCACTCACTTCGGCCAGCACCCGTCTGAAGCAATGGCAGAGCAACCTGAAAGAGAAGATGGATGCCAAGTTTGCTGCGCTCGAAGCCGAATCGGCCAAGCAGGACAGCGGCCTCGACCCGGAAACGCTCAAACGCATCAGACAGGAAGTATACGGGGTGTTTTCATGACACAGCCGGCCTTAACCCTCTATCCCTACCAGCAGCGCTGGCTGGCCGACCACAGCCGCTTCAAAGTCGGTATGTTTGCCCGCCAGACGGGCAAAACCTTTACCACCACGCTAGAAATCGTGTTGGACTGCTTAGATGCGGAATCGCAAGGCAAACGCACGCGCTGGGTCATCCTGTCACGCGGTGAGCGGCAGGCGAAAGAAGCAATGAACGAAGGCGTGAAACGCCATCTGGAAGCGGCCGGCGTGGCCTGCGAAGTGATGCAGGTACCGTTCGACGCCACCACCAACGCCCTAGAAGTGGTGCTGCCCGGCGGCAGCAAGATTACCGCGCTACCCGCCAATCCCGACACCGCCCGCGGTTTCTCGGCCAATGTGTTTCTCGACGAGTTCGCCTTCCATAAGGACAGCCGCGAAATTTGGAAGGCGCTGTTCCCGGTCATCTCTGCCGGCTGGAAGCTGCGCGTGGTTTCCACGCCGAACGGCAAGGGCAACAAATTCTACGAGCTGGTTACCGACGAAAAGAATAAGGAATGGAGCCGCCACATCGTCGATATCCATCAGGCAGTGGCCGACGGTTTGCCGCGCGATATCGAACAGCTGAAGGCCGGCCTGAACGATGATGATGCCTGGGCGCAGGAGTTCGAGCTGCAATGGTTGGACGAAGCCAGTGCCTGGCTGTCCTACGATCTGATTCACGGAGTGGAAGACGAGCAGGCCGGGCTACCTGAAAACTACACCGGCAATCCTTGTTATGTCGGCGTCGATATCGGCATCCGCAACGACCTGTTTGTGATTTGGGTGTTGGAGCAGGTGGGCGACGTGATGTGGACGCGCGAACTGATTACCCGCCGCCGTGCCAGCTTCGCCGAGCAGGACGTCCTGCTGGACGAGGTGCTCGAACGCTACCGCGTCTTGCGCTGCTGCATGGATAAAACCGGCATGGGCGAAAAGCCGGTGGAAGACGCGCAACGCCGCCACGGCGAGAGCCGGGTAGAAGGCGTGCTGTTCAATACCGCCTCCAAACTGGCGCTGGCCACTATCGGCAAAGAGGCGTTCGAAGATAAGAAAATCCGTATCCCTATCGACCAACACCTGCGCAGCGACCTGCACAAGCTGCAAAAAACCACCTCCGCCACCGGCGCACCGCGCTTTGTGGCCGAATCCGATGCCAACGGTCACGCCGACCGAACTTGGGCGTGCTTTCTTGCCCTCAATGCCGCCGACGGCGAGACCGGCCCGGTACGTGTGGCCAGCCGTAAAATCCGCCGCCGCAGCCCCTTAACCCGAGGATACTGATATGGCCAAACCCCACTTCAAACTCAAAACCGCCAACGGCGCGGTTACCCTCAAACCCGCCGACCTGACCGCCCACCTCGCCGTTGCCCAACGCTTTTGGGGCATCGGCGGCTTCGGCGGCTATCTGCCCAATCCCGACCCCGTATTGAAAAAGCTCGGGCGTGACATCTCGGTTTACCGCGAGCTGCTGTCCGACCCGATTGTCGCCGGCCATGTGCGCCGCCGGAAGTCGGCGGTGGCCGGCATGGAATGGCGCATCGAAGCCAACGGTGCGCCTGACACGGTCTGCGACACCATTGCCGAGCTGTTCTCCGGTTTTGACCTGTACCGCCTGATCAACCAAATCCTAGATGCTACCCTGTACGGCTATCAGCCCTTGGAAATCATCTGGCAGCGGGGCAGTCTGTGGCTGCCGTCCGAAATCGTGGCCAAGCCGCAGGAGTGGTTTCAGTTCGACCAAGACGGGCAACTGCGCTTCCGCCTTTCAGGCAGCCTGAACGACGAACCGGTACCGGCCTTCAAATTCCTGTGCCCGACCCACAATGCCAGCTACATCAACCCATACGGCATCGGCGATTTGTCCTGCATCTACTGGCCGACCATCTTCAAACGCGGCGGCCTGAAATTCTGGGCGGAGTTCAGCGAAAAATTCGGCGCACCGTGGATCATCGGCCGCGAGCCGCGCAGCAATACCGACCAAGACACCGACCGCCTGCTGGATGCGCTGGAACAGCTAATCGGCAACTCGGTGGCCACCATTCCCGACGACTCCAGCGTCGAAATCAAAGAGGCGGCGGGTAAACAGGGCAGTGCCGATGTGTACGACCGATTTATCCGCTACTGCCGCTCCGAGATTGCCATCGCGCTGCTCGGCCAAGACCAGACCACCGAGAAAGACAGCACCCACGCCAGCGCCACCGCAGGTTTGGAGGTAACCAAGGATATTCGGGACAACGACTGCCGCATCGTCGAAGGCTGCCTGAACCGGCTCATTGACTGGATCTGCGGTTTCAACTTTGCCGCCGACACACCGCGCCCGCAGTTCGTGCTATATACCGAAGAAGCAGGCGACAAGACCTTGGCCGAACGCGACCAAATCCTGACCGGCTGCGGTGTCCGATTATCCGAAAGCTACTGGAAACGCGCCTACAACCTGAGCGACGACGATATTGTTCAGGTAGCCTCTCCGCCAAATGCGACGCCGGCGTCACCTTTGGCCGACTTCGCCGAACACCGGCCGGCTGCCGATGCCGGCTTGGTCATCGACACCCCCGCCCCGCTTTCAGGTAGCCTCAATGCACAGGGGCAGGTATTAACCGATATCTTGATTGGCAGCCTGAAACAGGGACAAGCCACGCCTGAAGCAGTGCTGGACAGGCTGACTGCCGCTTATCCGAATATGGATGATGCCGCGCTTCAAGAGGAGTTGGCACGCTTAATCTTCCTGGCCGAACTGGTCGGCAGGGTCGAAGCCGCACAGGAGCTTAAAGCATGAATCCCGAAGACATCAAAGCCATCTTCGGCATGCAGCCCGAAGCCGCCGTGGCCTACCTGCGGCAAAAAGGCATCAACGTATCGTGGGACTGGCAGGACATGCTGGATGATGCGCACGCCACCGCCTTCACCGTAGCCAAAACCGCCCGCATGGATGTGGTCGGCGATATCTATGCCGCCGTGGTCAAAGCCGCCGAAAGCGGGCAGACCTTGGAGCAGTTCAGCGAGCAGCTGACGCCGATATTGCAGGCCAAAGGCTGGTGGGGCAGGCAGGACGTGCCGCACCCGGACACCGGCGAAATCCAAACCGTGCGCCTGGGCAGCCCGCACCGCCTGAAAACCATCTATCTGACCAATATGCAGTCGGCCTATATGGCCGGGCGTTATGCCGAGATGATGGATGCCGTGGATACTCACCCTTACTGGGAATACGTGGCAGTCAACGACGAGCGCACCCGCGAGACCCACCGCCTGCTGCACGGCAGCGTTTATGCCGCCGACGACCCGGTGTGGGACAGCCTGTATCCGCCCTTGGACTACCGCTGCCGCTGCCGGGTTCGACCCTTATCACGCAGCCGTGGGGCAGACCGGGTAAAACCCAACCCGCAGCTGGAAACCCAAACCGTGGACATCGGTGTCAACCAATATACCGGCGAAGAACGCCATGCCCGGCGCACCGGCATCCGCATCAACGGCAAATTCGTCGCCCCAAATGCCGGTTTCAATGCCAACCAAGGCAAGGCCATGCTCTCGCGCATGGCTTCGGTGGCGGTGGATAAGGCGCAGGCCGCCCATCCTGATATTGCCCGTGTGGCACTGCGGCAGATGATGGGCAACGAGCGTTTCAAATCCTCGCTCAATGCCGCCCAATTGGCTTGGGTGCTGCAATTATTGAGGGGGTGATGGCTATGGTGTATCTAGACTGGAATCCCGATGACGAGCATAGCGGCGATGTGCAAGTCGACCGTGCATACGATTTGAGTTCCATTTTATTGAGCTATAACGGCCTGACCGTCCGTCTGGACGGACATCAGGCATTCGTCATCATGCAGGGGCTGGCCGAGGTGTTGAACTACGAACTGCTGGAACGCGCACCCGGGAAGGAAGACGATGCTTGAAATCAGCTTGGACGACAGCGACCTGCAACGCGGCCTCGGGCAGCTGCTGCACAATGCCCGCCACCCGCGCCCGATGATGCGAGCCATTGCCGCCGAGCTGCTCAGCATCACCGAAGACAACTTCGCCCACGAAAGCTGGGGCGGCAAAAAATGGCCGGCCAATGCGCGCGGCGGCAAAATCCTGCAAAAAAGCGGGCAGTTGGCCGCCAGCATCCACACCGCCTCCGGCAGCAACTTCGCCCGCATCGGCACCAACAAACCCTACGCCGCCATCCACCAGTTCGGCGGCACGGTCAAAGCCAAAAACAAACCCTATCTGGTGTTCAAAGTCGGCGACGGTTTTCGCAGGGTCAAACAAGTCAACATCCCGGCACGCCCCTACCTGCCGATGAGCAAAGGCGGTACACTTCAGGCCGGCGCCGAATCCCGCCTGTTGGATGTCGCCCTCGATGCTTTGGCACGGGGTGTCCGAAAATAAAAAAGCGGGCAAATCCGCCCGCTCCGTTTTGTTGCACCCAGTGCAACGTTGTTACAAATTTCCCATCCCCCATCATCCATCCTCATCCAACTTAATCCCATTTATCTCACAGACCCCTTATATTTATCTCACTGGGTTTCATGCTGACCCGTACACGTATGGCTGGGATGATTGGAGGGTATTGAAACAAGTCTACGACACTGAAGCCCTCTTGGCGAAATGGTGGGCGAAAAACAATTTGCAACTTTTGATCGAGGTGTACGGAAATGAATCCGCTAACTGAAGTTATCGCAGAACTGGGCTTTCTCCTTGCATTCATCGATGAAGTTCCTCCGTCCTGCAACGGGTATTCTACCTTCCAGGAAATGCGTCAGGCATTGTACGACGATGAAGTCGATACCTTATTCACACGTCCCGGGGTGTACGCCAGGCTGTTCGAGGACTTGGCTGGGCAACCTCAAGCACACGCTGTGACCGTAACAAATGACATAGTGTACACCGTGCTCGACGTCGTGAAACGACGACCCAAGATGCGCGAAGCTGTAATCGAATTTTTAACCCAAGCCGCCGAATAGGGCGGCTTTAATTTTGGAGACTGAAATGAGCAGACCGAAGAAACGTACTAAAACTGGACGGCTGACGAAAGAGGCGGCAGCTATTGTCATTGAGATGATTAAAGAAGGTGTAGTCATAGGCGGCCTAAAAACCTTCGGCATTGGTGTTATTCCCGCCGAATTCGAGAAGGATTTGAGCGGCAACCCTAGAGACTTCCAACCATACTTTATTTCCGATGCCGGCTGGTTTACCAGACGACTGACTTTTGAGGGGGTAGTGAGTCGCCCGGAGGATGTTCGCCACTTTGAACTCGAATCCGACCGCAAGGAATTTAAACGTCGGTGGCGGGAACGCTATCCGAAGGAAGCGAAACCGGAAACTCAAGTTGAAACTAAGAGTAAATCTGAAACTAAACTGACTTACCCGCTGTTTGCGAAATCTAGAACCAATGGTGCGATTATTCTGTTTACGTCCGTTGAAACAGGTGTTTGTGTAAAAGCCAAGGGGAATACACCCTACGAGCGTTGGGCAGATTCGTGGGTTGATGTCGATGACACCGACCACTGGCAACACTTAACCTTCGCCGAAGCTGAATCTGAAATTTTTGGAGAGAAAAATGACTAAGCAAAACCTGAATCAAGACGCCGAGCGTCAAATTAAGTCTTTGGAAGATGTGATTCGCACCATTCGTGAACATGGACCTTACGGGTCGATGTTGTTTGTCGGAGTGGCCGGCGCCAATACTGATGGTACACGGTGTTCCATTCACCGTGACGGTACAAAACCGGTCCATTCCGCTGATGTATTGTACTTGACCGCCCGATTACGGGCTGAAGCCTGCGAATTGGAAGAGCTTGTCTTCCGCGACTAAATCTGAAACCCAAGCCCGGCCTAGATGGTCGGGCTTTTCTATGGAGATATGAATATGAAACTGAATCTACCGCAAGTAATACGTGATGCCGTCAACGAGTGGCTGGGGCATTACGACGGCCACTACGGCGCCGCGTGGGAAGACCTGAGACAACGACCGGAGGACGTACTGTTTGAGGCGGGCCCGAACTGGGACGAACTCCTGGGTGTTTATGGGACCGATTTATACGACGAGTTGTGGAAAGTGCTCAACCAGACCTTTTTGGATGTGTGTTTGAGTATTGTTTCTACACGATTGTTATTGCTAGGGGACAAAGATGAGCCGACCCCGGCATCGTAGGTGGACCCTGGAGCGCTTGCTTAATGTCCTGCGTAGTAATAGTGGCTCAATCCAAGTCCACCGGTATCGCTACCGAGATCACGAGCTACGGAAGTTGGTATCGCAGGCAAAACAGCAAGGTTTAGTGTCCCGCGTATATAGCCGGGACCTCATCACTGTGTACCTAAAACCCAAGGAATTGAGAAATGACTAAATATATCTATGCCGATTTATTAAAACAATACGCTGAGATTGCCCAGCATTCTGAGACCCCGTGGGACCAATTTCAAATCCGAAATGCGGCAGACGGGAGATGGGAGACTCTCGATGGGCCAGCCGATTTTTCACCCACGGTGCGTTACCGCCGCAAACCGCTTTTCATCAAGGCTGGGGCCTACGAGTTCGCCGTGCCAGAGAAGAAAGAGTTGGATTACGGAGAACCTTATTATTTTGCCGAGATGACCGAAAACGGGTTCGAGGTCAGCGAGGGTGTATGGGAGGGCCTTTTCCCCGAATTCGCACGACTGAAATCCGGTTTGATTCAGCTACGGAGAATTGACGCTGAAGAGCAAGTCCAAGCCATGAACGCATTTCTCAGAGGAGATTTAACAGATGAGTAACTTACCCCCCGGCGCATTCAGCGCCATGTTGCAGAGGGAAGCCGACGAGAGTTTGGCTGAGATGGCGGCAGACCGTGCCCAAGAATGGCTTGAACGCATGACCGGCGACGAGCTTTTAGAGATGCTACCTTTTCAACTCTGTCACAAAATCCGCGACGTACTTGAAGATGAAGCGCGTCGCGTTTTACTTGAGGAGTTTGAGAGTGATGCGCGTGAGCGCGAAGCCGACGAACGGGAAGCCCATCAAGAGTGTCTGGAGGACTGCGTATGCTAACCAAATTGCGCGGCGTGATTCTCGCGTTGCTAATACTGGTTCTCTATCTGTTCGTCTCGTATTTCGATTTTGAGAACCAAGTCCGGCAACCCGACCCGTACCATGCGATGCCTGATGCCGAGAAAGTGCGGGGCGATGCCGAAGCCTATTGATAGGAGACAAAAATGAGTGATTGTGATTGCGTCCCGATATTCTTATGGGTGCCTCGACGTTTCGTTGATACAGAGCAATGGGAGGCCCTCAGCGGGCAGACTTTCCCCACCGAAGTTGAATTGTGGGCGGAAATCGCTGATTGTTTCCCCGGCCCTGAGAAAAGATTGCAGGATGTAGGGTGGGATCGGTTCTCTATTAGACGGTTAATCGAAGGCTTAAATGAGGCTTCGTCGGACTTCCTAGTGTCGGAATACATCTACGCTCTAGCGTATCTGGAGTCTTATTGATAGGAGACAAAAATGAAGTTGAATACACCTTACAACCCAGAGCTCGACATTCTGTATGTCGAGCTTCCGTTTTATGAAACATGGCACGGGCGTCGTCTGGAGGAATTGGATATTTCCCAGTTTGCCGACGTGTACTGCGAGAAATATCAGGACATCGATCCGGAAGGGGTGCAGCAGATTATGGATTACGGCGTATTTGATTACACCGACCTGCCGGAGACGGCGCAGGAAGTGTGGCAGCGCGATTGGGCGTTCGACTACGACATGGCCAAAGTATTCTACGCCGAAGAGTTGTTCAACTACATGGCGGCGGAATACGGTTTGGAACTGGATGTGCTCAATGTCGAGCCGACCAAGGACAACTTCCAGCGTCCAGACCTAGCAATTCTGCACCCGATTGGTGCTGCGAACGCGGAGAAGATCGCGGCGTTGATTCGTGAGGATGAAGACCGTAGGCAGGAATTGAATGACCGGATTCGTGAGATGACGACCCGACGAGACGGTTACATCCCGTTCTACACCGAGGAAGAGCTCTGGGCAGACCGTGGCTGGTTGATTCAAATCTCGTTGGAAATTCTCTTGGACGAATTTCTGACTGATGATGCCTCGTGGCCAGAAGCGTGGCACTGCCATGTCGTGCCGTCCTTGGATATTTTGGGTTCCTGGAAGGAGTCTACATGAAATTGGTATTCGAATCGTTTACCGAGGCTGCCGATTTTCTGAAAGAGCGTTCCGAGTTGCGACCTTCACCTATTTTGGCAGGCGTTTATGTCGCCTATACGGAGGAACGCTCGCCGGAGGAATCGGCACCGCCGATGTTCCGGCCCCATCACTATCCCGACGGATGGGGCATCAAGAAAGTTCACAGTTACAAACACGATGTGCGGAATCCTCCGCAGGACGGACGCTGTGTTCTGGACGGCGATACGCTGGTTCTGGAATCCGAACTGTTAGGCTTACGACGTGGACCCGGCAATGCACATGGTGTGTTGTCGGGTTTAGTTTAAGGAGATTGAAATGGACGATTTACACCAGGAAGTATTGGACGGTTTGGAAGAGATGCTGAAATCTACGCTCTCCCCGGACCGATTGAGGATTTTGGAGATGGCGCACGACATGATTGTGGCGTATGACGCTCACTTTAGACAGGTGAGACGTATATTAAATCAGGCTCAAGGCGACCTGATATGTATTGACTTGCGGAGTCCGGAGGGAGACGACGATGATGAATGAAAGAGCCGAATTTGAACACTGGTTTAACTACCTGCTCCGAACCTTAATGGCTCATACGGAGGCTGTGTAAAAAATGGCATTATTTCATTTTGGGACAACTCCTGTTGATTTCAGCGAATACATAGGAACTTATGTTCATATCTCACTGAGACACAGTGAAGTGCGTGTCATGCTGCGTCACACGACAGCTACCGAAAACTTGCACATTACAACGATGGAGCAAACCAACGTTATTTCGGCTATTGAAATGGCAACATTGATGAATGTTCCCGTAGAAATCGAAAGTATTGAACAAGGAGTATGAAAATGACAGCACACAAACACGCAGCCTTGATGCTGCAATACGCACAAGATGCCGCCGAAACGGATAGTCCGTGGGAGCGGTGGGAGGTTAAGGTTAATGGCGAATGGCGTGAATTAAACAGCAACCCTAAATGGTTTGACTACTGGGAATATCGCCGCAAGCCGCAGGTAATCAAAGTCGGCAAATGGGAGTTTCCGAAGCCGATTACAGAAGCCCCTTTGGTAGGGGCGACTGTGTACAACGTTCAGGAGCATTTTGACCACACTGTTCCACATGCGTTTCAAGTAGCCGAAGAAAAGTTTGACCCTTCGAATCCATTTCATAAGTGGTACGTCCGAGCCGGTCTGTCGCACCTAACCAGAGCAGCCGCCCAAGCTCATGCCGACACCTTAAATGCAATCTGTAGAGGAGTCATCGAATGACTCAATGGATTATTGACATCCTTCGGGCGGCAGATGTTGTCTGCAACCTAATCTTCTATTTCTGGTTCCTGTTTTATGTGGTGTACGCCTTTAGGCACGGGGCGTTCCCTGTTTTGGCCTGGTACTGGAATTTGATTTTCGGTATCGCCCTGTTGGGAGTGGTATTTATTCCAAGTAAATCTACTTTGTACCTCTTGTTTAAGTAATAAGGAGACATCGAATGAGTGAATTATCATTTATTACCCGATTCAAAAATCATCAACCCAGTGCTTCGAACACCGTCACCAAAACCACGACGGTGCGATTGAGCGGTAAGGAGGTCGCCAAGCTGGACAAAATCCTTCGCCGGGAAGCGCCGAACCTGACACGAACCGGTCTGATAACCTGCATGATTCAGGACTGTATCAGCAGGTACGAGGAACAACAAGGTACTTTGGAATAACACAGCCGCCTTCGGGCGGCTTTAATTTTGGAGAGAAAAATGATTAAAGAGAAACTGATCGAAGAGATAAAGAGCTTCATCTTCTCACGAGATGATATCGAGTATAAAACCGTTCGCTGGGGATGGTGTACGGATGCTAATCGAATAGAAAAATACTGCAAAAAATTCCGAGAAGCAGGGGTCCCACTGGGATTCACATGCGACAGAGGGAATGCAGAGTACCCTTCCAGAAACTTCAGATTCACGATCGAGAAGTATAACGAGGGGATGATCGAGAAAGCTCGGCGCATAATGCGTGAGGTTGAAGCGGAAAAGAAGAAATGAAGCGCAAGAAAAAACCTTCCAAACCTTATCGCGGGTACTGCACATTCCCTTTAATCGGGTCCGACACTTATGAAGAATTTCAGCAGACGTCGGAAATGTTCGGTGATTTCGCCGACCCGGAGAAGCGGAAAAAGATATTCAGTAAGCCCCGCAAATACCGATTCGAAATCTGGTTGAAATTGGCCGATAAACCTGAATACGAGATACGCGAAGCCAAGATTGTGGGTGAGGGTGTATCGCAACGCAACCTGAGCAATATGTTGTACGAGGTTGCGATGCAGGGTTTACGCGAATTGGACGGACTGGAAAAGGTCGATGGAGAGGCGTCGTTGATCAAAATTATTATTTGAGGAGGGATTCATGGATTTGAGACCGATTATTGCCAGTTTAGTGGTCGGTGTATTGGTTGGGTTGGTTGGTTTTGCCGTCTTGTCTGCCACCCAGGTCGCCCTGCAAGCCGAAGACAACCCTGTGAACCACCACACCTTCCAAACCCGCTTACCTGACGGCGGTACCGTCACCTGTGTAGCCTATAAAGACGGCACCCACGGTGGCTTATCCTGCGATTGGGAACACATTAAACCTTAAACCACGCCCCCGGAAGGGGGCTTCTTTTGGAGATTGAAATGATTTACAGCCGAAACAAAGAATACAACAAGTATGTACGCCAACTAATAACCGACGGTGGTTGGCATTTCCACCGGAACGGTCGAGGCAAACACAGTTACCTCGAACATTCTGTTACCGGGCGACGCTGCCCCGTTCCTTTTTCCCCGCGCGGCGATCGCGCCGGCTTTGAAAACTTCAAAGCCATGCTGCGTCGCGCATCCCAAACTGTACAGCCTGGAGTCTAAAATGAAGATTGCGACAACTGAAATCCTGGATCTGATTGCTAAATTGAACACCCTGAAATTCGACCGCAAAGTATTGGACGCCAATATCGACGAATTGGAAACCGAATTGAAAAACTTTGCCGGCGACGACGTGGAAGTGACCTTCCAAGGTGTGCCTGTCTATACTTACAAAACCGTGGAGACCAACCGCGTGGACAGCAAATTACTGAAGTCAGAGTTTCCGGTGGTGTACCAGCAGGTGTTGAAGCCGGTCGTATCCCGCCGCCTGCACCTAGTTTGAGGAGATGACGATGACTCACAATATTTTTACGGAACCGTATGTTCATGAGGGGAGCGACCAACAGGTTTCTATCGGTTGGTTCCGCGAAGACGGTGACTTTCAAATCGTTTGCACATTACGCAGCCTGTACTTTCTGACCCCCAGTTATCAGTTGGGGTTTGAGTTCGCTGTGACCATGCTCAAAACGATGTTGGAATACACCATCGGCTTCCCGTTGGAAGTTCTGGTGCGCCAAGACTGCCCGGATGTGGTGGAAACTTATCCAGACCAAGGCTACTTCCTTGGGTTGGAACCGTATTTGCACCCGGACGATAAACCAATGATTCTGACTTTCGGTGTAGCCTTACCGGAAGACTACCAAGACGAAGTGCTGCAATCTCTCCGTCCGGTGGCTACCTTGAATGGGGAGGACGTGATGCTGCCATCCGAGTTCACGATGTTGGTACAACAAACGCAGGAATTGTTGTCCTGGTTGTGCTGCCAGTCGGTCCGTCATCGCCACCAACAGGATGTACCCGGCATTGTGGAGGTGGACTGAATCATGAAATACTACATTATCCAGGTCGACGGTCGTACCGTCGGTTGTATCGAAATCCTAGACCGCGAAATCCTAGACCGACTCTATCAAGTCTCACTTGTCAAACCGTTTGCTTCCGCCCACGTTCCCAGTTTCTCAGACGCCATATCTTTTGCTAAAATCTTCTTCCCAGAACTGGAGGTAGGGGATGCAACAGATTAACTTTGTGAAGATGTGCCCCATCCCGTTTCGTTGCTTTGCCAATATCTCGAAAGGGGATTCGTGCACGGCGATGGAGGACGACATCAATCAGGTGTTCGACGAGCAGGTAGAAATGCTGCGGATGCTGACGTCTCAGAACGACAAGCTCAAACTGCACACCTTCCTCATGGCGGCACACCGAGCCGGAATGCGAACCCGCATATTCGAGAATGCTCAGACCGGGAAACGGGCTGTAGCCTGTATGCGACGAGCTCATTGCGAGTTGATCGAAGCGCAGGGTGTGACCTGGTGGGACAAACTTTGTAGTACCCCTGTCGCGGTGGAAGACCTGCTGGCATGGACGAAATAGCAGTTAGATAGTTGATTGCACTAGATAATATTGATTGTCTGGTGCTTTTTGTATGTGAATGAATTACACAAGTTACACTAAAAAGTGTATGATTGATGTAATTTTGGAAGAAAGGAGTGGCAGATGACTGAAGAAGCGTTGAAGTTCGATAACGGGAAATTACCGATGGATTTGTTGGACCCCGAGTGGATGGAAGGGGTGGCGCAGGTGCTCCAATTTGGAGCGCAGAAGTATGCCGCCCACAACTGGCGAAAAGGGATGGAATGGAGTCGGTTGTATGCCGCTATCCAACGCCACCTGAATGCGTTCGCCAAAGGCTGGGAGTACGACGATGAAACCGGTTTGAGCCACCTGCTACACGCTAGTTGCGGGTTGATGTTCTTGTACGAGATGCAGCGTTACCGTCGTGACCTAAACGACATGTACTGGGCAGATAAGTCGAAGGCTGAGTTGAAACCTACCACTCTACCTGCCGGAGTGATAGCAAAGATCGTTCAACAAGGTTTGATGGGGATGCTGGCTGCGGCGCAGGAAGAGGAGGCCGAAGTATGAGTACAAATGAGGGGTGGGAAGTTTGATGAAGAAACCACCGACTAAAGCCTCAACCGGCTGGTGGCGCGATCCGGATGTCGAGCCGCCGCCGAAGGGGGTCAAACTCAACCTGCTATCGAAATACGGCATCGCTGCCTACGGTACGTTCCAGCCGGACTTCCACATCGGCTGGGACTACTGCATGAAAGTTCCTGAATCAATCAAGCAAAAAATGGAGGCATCTGAATGATGAAAAAAGACAGTTCATATTATTTGGGGGTGGCGACCGTGTTTGGTCTAAGCCTGCTTGAATGTTGTTGGATTATTGCCAAGTTGTTCGATCGTACCGATACGGCTTGGTTGAAGGTGCTGGCGCCAGTTTGGATTCCAGCCTTGTTTTATGCCCTGGTGTATTTGTTTTCCAGTTTGCTGGTTTGGCTGACCGCCATTCTGCTGCCGGAGGAGGGTGGACAATGATTGAAGTCAAAATTATTGCCGACAGTATTTCCCCGGCAGGGAAACGCCTGACCACAATGCAGTTGAAGTATCCGCGCTTCCTACTGGCACAACTCAACACGCATCGCGTGTTCAGTCGTTCCACTGCCAGCAGCCGCGCTATCCCAACTCTGAAATTATTGGAGCAGGTCGAACTCGAACCTGTGCTGCCTGAGTTCTGGGGTAAAAACCAAGCAGGGATGCAAGCTGAATCTGAAATCGATCCGGCTGAAATTGAGGCCGCCTTGCAAATTTGGAAGCAAGCCTCGCAGGATGCCGCTGACCATGCCCGAGAACTGCTGAGATACGGCGTACACAAGCAGTTGGCGAATCGCCTGCTGGAGCCGTTCCTTCACGCACAGACTGTAGTCACCGCCACGGAGTGGGACAACTTCTTCCAGCTACGCTGCCACCACGACAGCCAACCGGAAATGCAAGTTCTAGCCTGCGCGATGCGCGATGCGATGAATGCGAGCAAACCTGAGGAAACGATATATCACTTACCGTACATCACGCAGGATGACAAAGACTGGGCGGATCGCCGTGTTCGTCACGGGTACGAGTGGTACGACTTGTTGGCGCCGATGTCTGCCGCCCGCTGCGCCAGGGTAAGTTATTTGAAACACGACGGGCAAAAATCAGATGTTCAAACCGATGTGGCGTTCGCCAATAAATTGGAGGCGGCACGGCATTTGAGCCCGTTTGAGCATCAGGCGAAAGCGTTACGCAGCCCTGAAGAGCGCAGCGGCAACTTCTTCGGCTGGGAGCAGCAACGCCAACTGGTTGATAAAGGAGTTTAAACATGTACGTCAGAGAAAAACTGGTTGAAATGCTGCTGTTGCAGGATGAAACCAACCGCAAAGTATTTCCCGATTGGCGTTACCGACTAACCGCGACTGATTTCCGGGTGGCTTTTCTGGTAGAGGCTGGGGAGTTGGCTGACCACCTTGGTTACAAATGGTGGTCGCAAAAAGAGCCTGACCTCGACCAAGCCAGGATGGAAGCAGTAGATATGTGGCACTTCCTGATGTCTGAGTGGATGTTATCAGGTTTTGGGTTGGATCAGTTACTCGTTGTGATTCAACCGCTACCGACCAGCGCACCTACTACACAACGAACTCTGGCTCGATCCCATGTGAGCACGTTGCTGACTCAAGGTGGAAACCTGATGACTGTGATGTCGAGGTTCGGTCTGCTGTGTGCCAGTTTGGGAATCACCTTCGACTGGCTCTACAAACACTACGTCGGCAAAGCCGCACTCAACCGGTTCCGCTGGGCGAATAGTTACGGTTCAGGCTACCAGAAAATCTGGAACGGACGTGAGGACAACGAGCATCTGACGGAAATTCTGGCAACGCTCGACGACGAGCAGGTGAGTATCGAAACCATCACCGCTTTGTTACAGGAGCGTTACGCAGAGAGAGGATAAATCATGGGACTGAGCAGACTATTTTATTTTCAATACCAAAGTCAGGGGCAGCAGCAAGAACTGACGCTGCCTTTTCAAGACGATTGGTTCCCTGTGAACCCAATTTTGGTTGCCTTTGGTGCCAATTTGAAACGTGTACGCAAAAAACTCCAAGCCTACCCGCATGAGATGATTGCGTTTGCGGAATCACGAGGTAATCCAACCATGTGTTTGACCCCGGACAGTATCGATAAATGGTTGCTCGGTCTCAACCCCAACTACTATGCACAACCGGAATTGATTAAGCACTTCCAAAAATTTCTGGTGCGCTGCATGAAAGATTTTCTGGAAGAAGTGAAGCGCGATCAAGAACGCGAGGAGCTAGAGCAGCAAATTAGACCGCTGGCACCGAGTGTGGAGGTTGAATACATGAGCTACGAAGAAGCGCTGGCGTTCTCTGGGTTCAACACCCCGATTTATCTCGATAAACCTTTAACCAAACGAGAGAAGTTCCGTCTGTTCCTAAACCAAATGGGACTGACCAAATGGGAATACATCAAATACGCTGCCGAAGATGCGTTTGCAATCGAACTGCTACGCATTAAACCCGGGACCGAAGACGAAATCGAAGAACGCAGTATCACGGGGCATAACATGTTTAACGCACATGAGATGGCCTCAAGTTGGAAGCGCAATGGTTGGGACGTAGAACCGGTGTTCTATGTTAAGTATCCAGAGTTGTACACCCGGAAAGTGCAGGTTGTGATTCAGGCTGCCGCCGACACACACATTGCAGAGATGGTGCGTGTTCCGTTCCGCCGTTGTCCGTGGTTCCAACCGGAGGACGCCGAATGGTTCCGTCAGTTGGCCAAGCAGCGCAAGGAAGTACACTGGGAAATGGAGCGGAAGCGTATCCGCCAAGAACTCGAACAGAAGATGCTGGCCGCACGAGCGGAGCAGCAAGAAGAGGATAACGATGACAGTACAGCAGACACCCATGTCCGGGGAGCAGGCGCTCAATATCCTGCAACAATGGCAGGCCGCGCCGCAACCTAAAGTCCATTTTAGTCCGGCGCAACAATTCGTTCCGCCGGCTGTTTACGACTTATTACAGCAGCGTCCCGAATTGAATCCAAAACCAGCAGCCGAACTCGGCTGCTTTGCCAATATCGTCGGCAAGGTCAATCAGTATTACACCCTGCCATTCCAACCCTACGACTACCAAGCCGCTGTAATCAATGCGTTGGGAGATAAAGACGCCGCCGGTTTGTGGTTGGAAGTCGGAGCAGGCAAGACGGCGGTGAGTGCCATCATGGCTCTGTACCACCGAATCGACAATCCCGGACACATCATGGTGGTGATGCCGCCGATTCTGCTGACCCAGTGGGCGCGGTTCTTCCGCTCCATTCCCGAAATAAATCGGGTGCTGGTTTATCGCGGAACCCCGGCAGAGCGCCGTGCGATGAACTTGGATGCCGATGTCATCCTGTTGTCGATGGATATTTTCAAAAATGATTTCGAACGGCTGTATGACTTCTACTTGGAACGCGACGTGACCCTGATCGTGGATGAAGCGGTGTCAGTCAAGAACACCGATACCATGAATCACAAATGTGTCTGGGCGTTCCACAACAAGAACCTGACCCGTTACCACAGCACTGTGAAACGTAAGGCAGAAACCAAATTGAAGAAGGCAGGCAAGTCCACAGGGCAAAACAAAGGCATTGAGGACATTATCGCCGCCAAACGCAAGATATTGGAGATGATGCAATGAGTGGCCACCGCAACCTGATTTTGATGACCGGTACCCCGATTACCACGCCGATGGATGCGTATGGGTATTGCCGTTTGCTGAACCCCGACGCGTATCCGACCAAGGGGTTTTTCGAGGCGGTGCATGTTGCCGGTCGGGATATGTTCGATGGCGTGACAGCCTGGGCTGAGGAAGAGAAACTGCAAGCAAATTTCTTGTACAACGGTGCCCGCGCATTCCGCAGGGAAATCGACCAAGACCTGCCGGAAGTTACCTATGAGCCAATGTACTACAAACTGCATCCTGAACACTACGCCAAATACAAACAGTTGGCCCAGGAAGCGTTCTTGGAGATTGAAGACGGCGAGTCCGTGGACTTCCTGACACAATCCGCGCTCAACAATGCGTTGCAGCAAGTCATCATCGGTTACGAGCAATACTTCGAGACCGAAGCCGAACGGAAAAAAGCCCGCGCCAAAGTCGCCGCCTTCGAGTTATTGGATACGGTGGTGGAGTCTTTAGGTGAGCGCAAACTGATTGTGTATGCCTACTACCAGAAAGCGATTCTGGCTTTAACGGAGCACGGTCAGCAGTACGGGGCCGTCGCCGTGAATGGCGCGATGACGTCCACACAGCGCGAGCGCAACATCGAGCGGTTCATGACTGACCCTACCTGCCGCCTGCTGATTGGGCAGCCTTTAAGTATGGGCTCTGGCCTGGATGGCTTGAAGAATGTGTGCTCGGACGTGTTATTTCTGGAACTGCCGATGGTGGCTAAAGATTTCATCCAAGCCGTGGGCCGCATCGACCGCAACGGTCAGAAGGAACGCTGCCATGTCCGTCTCGCTGTCGCAGAGGGTACGGTACAAGTTCGTCGTCAGAGAACGCTGTTGGATAAAGACGTGCAAGCCAACCGGATTCAGAACCCAACCAAGATGACCAAGCAAGACCTACAAGACTGGATATACGGAGCATAACAAATGACTTGGTATTGTTTTACGATGACGGGCAAGTCGAAATGGAAGACTTGCCTGGCAGATCATCGGCAGGAAATGCTGAAACAGGACAAACCGGAATACATGACGGTGTTGGATGTCAATCATCCGTGCACTGATGGCGAAATACCGGACAACTTGTTCTATCGTGGGCCGATGTATTTTGACTGGGACGGCGAGGACGACCTGGAAGGGGTTCTCGACGACGTTCGCCGCTTTATGGGGATGCTGGAAGGTTGGGATTTCGACCTGAATCAAGCATCGTGGTACTTGAGCGGTAAGAAAGGAGTGCACTGTACCATCCCGATGGAATGCTTGTTCGACGCCAAAGTGTGCAAGTCCGGTATCAAAGATTTGTTTCGTCTGTACGGCAAGTTCGCTTGGGAACACGCTACCACTTACATGGATATGCGTGTGTACTCAGGCCGGCGGGGACGCATGTGGCGCACCACCTGCCTGCCACGGCAAGTGAACGGGCAGGACGCTTATAAAGTTCCAGTGACCGCCGCACAACTGAGGGAATTGGACGCGGAAGGATACCGACAATGGTGTAGTCAGCCCCGACAAGTCACCGCTCCGGCGGAACCGACGTACAACCTACAACTGGCCACCGAATTGCAAGTCCTACATTCTCAGTTGCTGGAATCGAGTCGTGAGACGAAGAAACGCCGGAGTAATCCCGAGATTTTCAAAGATTGGAAGGGAGAAGTACCGCCAACCATTCAGGCTGCTTTCGATGGTCACAACATCGATATGTCCTGCGGGTTGAACGATGTCGGGCTACAGTTCGCTACCGCCGCCATTGCTTTGGGTTTGGATTCGTTTGAGAAAACGGACGATTTCTTGAAGATGTGTGAGGGGTTTATTCAGGCGCGTATCGGTCAAGCCGGTGTCGCACACTCGACCCGACAGAGCATCCTACAACGCCTGACCCAATCCTTCCACTACTGCCTGCACAACCCGTCGTATGTGTACGCACCGGAATTGTTCGCCGGCATCTTGCAGCATGGAGTGCGAGACAACCTGGATTTGCAAGGCATCAAACCCGGACAGGGTGAGGCAGAGATGGCGGAGCTTGCACTGAGTTTGCAAGCAGGTTTTGCCGTGGATACTAAGGCTGTATATAAGCAGACCAGAGATGGTACCGATGCTGTAATGGACTATTCATGGAAGCCTGAGTCCTTGCAGGTGATACGCAGTCCAGATGGAATGATTACACACTACTCAGTCGTGGCTGTTTTAAAAGGGAAGGAGTTGCCTCCGAAAACGATCCCAGTCTCTACTTTGATCAGTACCAAAGAGTTCACCGCGTACTTAGCAGGCTTAGGCGGTACCCATTTGCTGTCCTCCGCCCCGCAGTTGGCGGCGGTTCGTAAAGCATTGTTGAACTATGTAGGTGGTGACTCCGCAGCGCGGGAAATCACCTCTACCAAATGCGAAGGCTTATACGTCAAGGCGTTAGGTGTGCCGGAAGATGGTGACTACCACTGTGAAATGTACTGGGTGGAACCGAATATTACGGTGCGGAGCCCTGTACATAAGAGTACCGACCCTGTTCAGCCGACTTACTTGGATACCAATAACCCGCAAGGCCAGTTCGGGGTGGATTTGTCTGGTGCGTTCGCCATCCAGGATTACCAGTCCGAGAACGAAACCTTGGTGCAACACTTGCTGGATTTGAACGGTGACACTTACTCACTGGCTATGATGTTGGCTTGGTTTACAGCCTGCACCTTGAAGCATCCGTTGTACGTTCTGAAACGAATTAAGAACTTTCCGATTCTTCAGATCGTGGGGCAGGCAGGGTGCGGTAAGACCACGACCGCTAATATCCTGTTGCACTTGTTTACCTGGGCTCGAGATTTCAGGGTGAACATTGCCGGTCGGAATCTGACGGCTTTTTCGCTGGCATCACTGTCCACCGCGTCCACGACCGTTCCAGTGGTTATCGACGAAGTGAAGCCGCAGAACTTGGGTTCGCAATACATGGCGGATTTCCGGGGTTTCCTACAGACGATTTACACCATTGGTTCAGAAGCCAAGCGTGGTGGCGGTGACGGTTCAACGACCGCTTCCTACAAAACGATCTCGCAGGAAGCCATGCTGGCGCCGGTTTGCTTCTTGGCTGAAGCACTGGAAGCCAGCCAGGCATCGTTGTTGGAACGTAGCGTAGTGGCATCTTTCCACAAAGATGCCGTATTCGGTCGTGCGGAACACGCCCGATTCTTAGGGCAGCACGAACGCCATATCGGGATGCTGGGTTGGGGTATCGTCCAACACTTGATGAGCTACGACCTGACCCGATTGGTGCAGATGCACGATGCGGCCATCACGGAGTCCGAGGCACTGTTGAGCGAAGGTAACAACTACCGCGTGATTGAGAATGCGGCCATGATGTTTGTGGGTCTCAAATTCTTCGGCGAGGTACTCGAGGCGTACTTCCCACAACGTTTCACTGAGAAAATCGAAGCGCTGGGTCACGCATTGCGAAACCCGGATCGTTGGTTGACCCGTGTGTCTTCCGAAATTGTCCGCCTGCTCAGTTTGCTGTCGAACGCATCACACGAAACCGACGACAGCCGTTCAGTGTGCCGCAAAGACTACCATTACACGGTCGAAGCAGGGGACAGTTCGTCTGGCCGCGTAGAGTACCTGATTATCCAGGTTGAGCGCTGCTTCTACCTGTATCGCGAACGCATGAAAGCAATGGGGTTGAACCCGGCGTTCGGTAGTGCGGAGGAAATGCAGTTCGCTTTGCGTAACTCACCGATGGCGGTCGATACCCTGAACCACCCGGTACTGACCGGTATCTGTATCAAACTGAACCCAGAAGTTTTGCAGAAGGAGAATGTCGAAAAATTTAGATAACGAAATCAATCATTCAGTAAATATTACACGCATTACACTTTAAATTAAGTAATGCGTGTAATATAATCAACTTTAATGCAGTACCGGCCTCGTGCCGGAAATTGTTTTCCCCCAACGTTCACGAGTTTCACTGTTAAACGTGTAACCAGTGAACAAATTAACTACCCTTGTAACACTTAACACTTGGAGATTTAATCATGTTAGACCAAAAACTTGACACTATCGATACTGCTACCGCCATTGAGAATGAAGCTCCGGCTGCCGCCGTTGAGAATGCTCCGGCGGTTGCTCAAGGCTCGACTGCCGTTGCCCCTGCCGATGCTATCCAGACCTTACGCAGCCTTGTTGGCCGCTTTGCTTCTATGGAAATCGGTGACAACGGCATCCTGCCTCGTGACGCAACCGTTCCGTGCACCATCAACAGCGGCAACATTTGTTTCGGTGAGAACCTGAAACACAACTTCGGCGACTTCGTGGACATCGCCCCGGTGAATATCACCCCCTACGTTAAGTTGGATTTGGGTGTAGGCACTCCGAACGAGGACCAGAAGAAACTGATGCTGGCTTGCTACGACGGTAAGACTGTGACGACTGAAGAAGAAGTGATGTCTGCCGACGACTACATGGCTCATATCCGCAAACAGTATCCGAAAGCCAGTTGGAAGAAACGCGCCGTTATCCATGCGAAATACCTGGGTAGCGACCGTCATGAAAAGGTAAAAGACGAGGTAGCCGATGACGACATCCTGGCTATCTACCTGTCACCTTCTTCCAAAAAGGCATTGGATGCGTTCCTAGTGAAATCCGACTTGATGAACCCTGCGTTCGGGTATCTCCGCCTGAGCAAAGTTACCGAGTCCACCAAAGCGGTGACTTGGACTCACTTCAAGTTTGAACGCCAGCCTGCGGCTCAACGTCAAGCGGCCTAATCTGAAAGAACCCTGCGCCGCAAGGTGCAGGGTTTCTTGCACCCTAAGAAAGCGAAACATGAAATCGTTTATCGTATTTGATACTGAAACCACCGGAGTCACTCCGGCGGACAAGGTTTGTCAGATTGCTGCCGCATTGGTGGATGTCGATACCTTCGAAGTTCGAGACAGTTTTACCAGCCTCGTGGACCCGCAACGCGAGATACCGGCAGGTGCGTTCGCCATTCACGGCATCTCCAACGAAGCCGTCAAAGGGCAACCACTGCTGCAAGAGGTGTTCGACCAACATCTCAGCCGCTGGTTTAACGAAGTGGATATTCTGTGCGGGCATAACGTGCAGTTCGATATTCGGATGTGTCGAGACCACATTCGTGCCGGTGCACATCAGGTCCTGGACACTTTGACCCTGGCCCGCACGTTGTATCCGCAGTGGCCTAATCACAAGTTGCAGAGTGTGGTAGCCAATCTGCGATTGCCGAAACGCCATGCCCACGACGCGCTGGGAGATGTATTGTCCTGTATCGACTTCTTACAGGCGATCCGGTCGGAGGAACTGTGCGATGTGTACACCGTGCGTGAGCATATCGAACAGCGGCATCAGCAGTTCAAACGTGATTTTTGGAAGAAAGCCGGATTATGAATACGTTAGACCGGTTAAGAGATTGGGCGTGTAGCCACCGTCTGACGGATGTTCCCCCAGCACAACTGAAAAAACCGGTCCAATGGAGCCTGCCAGCGGTCATTACCCAACCGATTAACATCTGCGGGTTTGACCTCTGGCAGTTACAACACCTGAACCGGGTGTCGGAGGAGTACCCCATCCAGGTACTACGGAATCTAATGACAGATTTAAGTTTCCGCTTACCTACCTTTGATTACAACTTGCCGAGTGAAAATGCTGAGTGGTTGGGCACGACATCCGACCACCTTACTTTTGACCAGAAAGGTTTACGCAATCTGCTGTGGTTGATTGCTGACCTCAGTCCGGGAACCGATGTGTTGAGCGAACGGGCATTCAAGTTCGCTATCGACCGTTACTCCCTACTGGTGGAAGTGGATCACACAACCTTCGGCTTTCGTTGTGAAGCATGGGGCGAGTGGCGAAAACCGCTACACAAAGTACAAGAGATGCCGACCGCGCAATACGCGAAGTCGCCATTGAAATTACTGAGACAGGCGGAAGAACAAACTATCCGCACTAAAACCGGTTGGGCGGACGCCTTATACCGCTATTACGAATACTACCAACCGGTACCGGCAGCCTTGAAACAATTATTGACCCAGGCGCGGTTTTGGTTAGACGACATTGATTATATCGACGGACAGATTGTGTCCTTATTGTAAGGAAAAGAGTATGGACTTCGAATTGAAAGAGTTTACCCACAAAGGTTGGTTCCTATTTTGTCCATTATGGGTAGCTGACCCATACGACGAGATTCCGACCGTGGTGCCCCGTTATGGGCTTTCCGGAGTGTTCTGGCTGGCAAACCAACTGTTCGATGCGTACAGTTGGTTGCACCAAAAATGTACTGGTGAACCCGCACTGTACCTATTGTTGGTATCGAAAGAGCCTTTGGAAGACTCAGTATGGATGGACATACCGAAGGAGGTTTCATGCGAGTAATTCTAGATGTCTCCAGTTTAGCGTGGCGCTGCCTCTTGTCCGGCACGGATGAAGAGAACGGTTTCCATGAAACGGACCCGGTCACTGGTAAAGAGCGCTACATCAACAGCGCTGCGTATGGTTGGGACAGCCTTTCAGGCTACCTGAAACGCTTGTGCGAAGGGTTAGCATTCGCCCCGAAAGATATGATTTTGGTGCTGGATGGAGCGGGTGGACGCCAATTGCGTTCTCAGTTCCATTCCGCCTACAAAGCCGGGCGCGATAAATCGCAGGCCATGTACGACCAGTACAACAAACTGGAACGGCTGTGCTGCGATACCTTGGTTAATTTAGGGGCACAGGTAGTTTACCAGCGCGGGGTAGAAGCTGATGACGTCATCGGATACCTCTGCGAAACCATTAAAGAAGACCGCCTGCTGGTGGTCTCTCACGATAAAGACATGCTGGTTTGTGCCAAATACCCGAATGTGACCGTTTGGATTCAGGAACAGGGCAACCCTTACTTGTTCGGTAATTTCCCGTTCCAGTTCATCGATGTGTACAAAGCTACAGTTGGCGACCCTTCCGACAATATTCCGGGCGCCAAAGGTTTCGGGCCGAAAGCGTTCGAGGCGATGTACCAACGCTTTGGTGACAACGGGTTGGCTGTGTTGCGTAAGCTAATCCAAGAACGTAAGTTGAAATTGTTGGAAGAAGACGTACCCGCACTGCCGCAGTTACAGAAACTGATTGACTACGCCCCCGATGTGGAAATGTCGCTCAAGTGCGCCAAGTTGTACCCCAACTATGTACAGCCCGAGAAAATGGAATGGCGCCACGGGGTGTGCCGTGCCGGGGTCGCGGATGTGCATCCGAATTTGGCACAGTTCGCCCAACGTATCGTCGGGGTCACCGCCGCCAACTTCGCCGAAGTATTCCAGGACGTGCAGAACTTAGCTGCCGAGAACCCCTTGGTGTCTTTGGACATTGAGACCACCACGCCGGACGAATCAGACGAATGGTTGTTCGAAATCCGCCAGGAAGAGAGCAAGCAGGTGGACGTGTTCGGCTCGGAACTGACCGGTTTGAGCATTACCCTAGGCGGTAACTTCCAGCACACGTTCTACTTCTCGGTCGGACACGCCGATACCGACAACGTGAGTCTGGAACAAGTAGAGCAAGTCCTGCGTTTCTTGAATCAGGACAAGCGTTTCGTGATCCAGAACGTGAACTTCGAGTTGGTGGTTCTACATAATACCTTCGGTTGGTTCTTGCGCGACATCGACGATACCAAGTTGATGGCTTCGTATGTGGACGAGAACAGTTCACTTGGTCTGAAACCGAACAGCAAACGCTGGTTGGGGTATGAGCAGGCGACCTATGACGAAACAGTTACCGATGCCGACGGGCGCAAGCGCAAGATGCACGAACTGACCTTGGCAGAGGTACTGGCCTACGGTGCGGACGACACGATTTGCACCGCCGCGCTGTATCAGTGGTATCAGTTGCACATGTACTTGGAAACCGTGTGGCGAACCTACCGCGACGTGGAAATCGGTGCCGCCTACTGGGTCGCCCAAGCCTTTATCGACGGGGTGAAAATCGATCAGGTCACACTGCGTGACATGATTGCCCGCGACAAGCAGGCGAAAGCCGAACACCAAGCCGTACTGGACGAGTACCTGATTGCCCAGGGCTGGGACGGCACACGTTTGGTGGAAGCAACTGAAGAGAGCCGCTACGAGCCAACTTGGTTGAAGTACGCTTTCGAGGTGGTCTATGGCAAGCCGTTAGATACCCGTGTCCGTAAGTTCGAACGCTTGCTGGATGCGATGCGGGAGCAGGGTGGTGAAACCCTGGCCGATATTCTCGAACACGGCAGCCTGCAACAAGTAAATCAGTTTGTTCAGAGCAAGTTTTCAGGTAGCCCGCAGTTCAACGTGGGCAGCCCGAAGCAGATGCAGAAGTTGCTGTATGAAGTGATGGGTCTGCCCATCCGCTTGCGTAACAAACCCACCGACACCATGCGGGCGGCGGGTATCACGGAAGGCAACCCACAGACTGACGAGTTGGCTGTGCAAAGTGCATTGCACTATGACGTCCCGGCGGACGGCGAATTGGTGGCACCGCTGAAAGCGCTGTTGGGTATCAAAACCATGAACACGCGGTTTGGGTTGTACTACACAACTTACCCACAGTTGCCGCACTGGAAGGATAACCGGATTCATGCTGGGCTGAACCAGTGCGCTACGGTTACACGCCGATTTACCTCAAATAACCCTAATTTACAACAACTTAGCAAGGGTGCAGGCGACTTCCGCCGCATCTTCGTGCCGCACCACAAGGATGCCATGATTGTGTCGCTGGACTTCTCAGCCCAGGAACTGCGTTTGATTGCCGAGCAGTCGCAAGACCCGAATATGTTGTCCTGCTATGTGGGTGACAACCGGAGGGATATGCACAGCCTGACCGGTGCTGAGATTGCCAAACTGCCATATGAAGAGTTCAAGGCGAGAGTCGATGACGAAGAACACCCGCAGCACAAGTGGGCAAAAGCCATTCGTGCCAAGGGGAAGACCACCAACTTTGCCAGTGCGTATGGCGCTGCTGCTCCGAAGATGGCGCAAACCCTGATGGTAACGGAAGACGAAGCACAGAGCTATCTGGATGCCAAGTCCTCTGCGTTCGCCCGCACGGAAGAGTGGAAGCAGGAAGTCATCGCTGACGCGCACAAACAAGGTTTCGTCCGCACGATGTTGGGTGTGCGTCGCCATTTGCCCGACCTGCAAAGCAGTAATAAGTGGGAGGTCGCAAAAGCCGAAAGGCAGGCCGTGAATTTTAAAATTCAGGGTTCTGGCGCTGAGATGACGAAACTGGCGATGGGTCGGATGTGGCAGAGTGGGATACGTCAGAAGTTCGATATGCGGTTTGTAGCATGTGTTCATGACGAGGTGATCTTTAGTATCTCTATGCAGGACATACCAAGGGTAGTACCAAGTATCCATGCTGCGATGACCGCAAAATATGCGGATATGTCCGTACCGGTAGAAAGTAGTATCTCTATGGGTAAAACGCTAGGGGATCAACACGAATTCGGAAGTCGAGAATTGGTGGAACAGGTCTTACAACAGTTTGTACAACAGTGTATAGGAGAGGCACATGAGACATACTAAAGAGTTACCCAGTTTAGAATTTCTCCATGCAACTCTTGCGTATAACCCAACTACCGGGGAGTTGAGACGTAAACCAAGAGATGCGAAGTACTTTAAAACCACTGGATTGCAGGAGAAGTGGAATCGAGAGAATGCGGGGAAAGTAATTACTTCGAGGTCACCCAATGGGTACATTGAATTCCAGATACTGGGGAGAACCTTGAAAGCTCACCGGGTTATTGCTGCCATGGTTTTGAATAGGCAACTGGGGTCCAATGAAGTGGTTGATCACATCAACGGAATTAAAACCGATAACCGATGGTGTAACTTAAGGGTCGGTACACAAGCACTAAACACTCAAAACCTACGTCGAGCGAGAAAGGATTCATTCACTGGGGTTCTCGGGGTATCCCCCTCCCCGTACTATCACTGGATCGCGCAAATCCAGAGAGACGGGGTCAAGATACAACTTGGAACTTATCGAGACGTAACCGAAGCAACGGTAGCGAGAAGATACGCCGAGAATGCCTTATTCGATGCCAAACCAAACCATGCGCTGTCATTTGAGGAAGTTTGTGGGATCCCCTGGGAGGTGAAACTTAAGTTACTTCGATTCTTAGGAGTGGAGGAGCTATTTTCCGCTGCATCTACGCAAGAGAGTGAACTGATGCCTGAAGCTCAGGCCGCTTAGTCATGCCCGCGCCATTCACACTTTCCACGATGGCGCGGGAAACAGGAGAAGAAAATGCGAAATGAAATCGACCTTGAGGTGATACTGCTAGAGGATCGGTTAAGCCGATTAGTTAAAGAGCATGAAACCTTGGAAGAGGATTATGACACCTTAGAGGCGAACTATGACCAACTGGCCGCCGATTACAAGGACTTACTGTTGCAACAACAAGACCTTCTCGCTTGGATACTCCGATTGATGGGGCAGGGTGAGATGCAGGAAGCAGCAGACGAGATTAAATACCACTTGGCGAAACTCGGTTACTTCGCCGGCGATATAAGGGTTCATTGATGGCAGATGTATTTGATCAAGCCTCGGATTTGGAGGCATTAGATTTGGCAAGCTCTTTAATTCGACAACAGATAAAGGCTGCGAAAGCAAAGAAAGTAGAAGCCACCGGCCACTGTCTCTACTGCGGCGAAGCCTTACCGGAAGGACAACGTTGGTGCGACGCGGAGTGCCGGGACGAGTGGCAAAAAGACAATCCAGGAAAGTAAGAAAAGGAAACATTATGCGAACTACAGGACAAATTATCAAACGTCATCTACCAAATATTGGCATGACTCAGCGTCAACTGGCCCATAAGTTGGGTATCTCAGACGCGTACCTTTCTGCCATGTTACTTGGGAATAATAAAATTCCAACTAAATATTTGAGAGTATTTTTGGAACATTTGAAGTTGGAGCCCCGAGAGCAAGCGGAGTTGTTTCAGGCGCGCATACTCGCCAACCGACCTATTCCTTGGGAACTTTTCCCGGAAGAAGTCCGAGAGGAGTTGGCAGTAAAGTTGGGCACAGCGATGGCCACGGCATGGTGGTCGAGACCCAAGGAGACAGAGAATGGCCAAGACTAACACCGGCAAGGTTACAGAAAAAGCCATCCACGATGCGCTGAAGAAGTTTGACGACCTGCCGCAGTTTGACTGGCAGCGTATGTATGACGCTACTTCGGCTCGCGGTGCGTTCATGAACCAGACTGGCGACTTTGAATTTTTCCTGCCCAAAGTGCACGGGGTAATCGAAGTCAAGAGTACACAGCACCCAAACCGGTTAGCCCGCCGCGCATTCAGCGACCTGCAACGCGCCAAGTTGTACCGCAGAATGCAGGCCGGCGGACAGGTGTTTGTGATTGTGCACCATTACACGGTTGGTCAATGGAAGTTAATCCCATTTAGTGTCTGCCACCAAGCCTTTAGCGTGGACGGGCAGGCAAGTATTGTGACTGATAAATTTTTCACCACGGATAATGAATACTCCGTGGTGGCAGAACTATTGAAGGAGGTGGTAAATGCGCCGAGCACCCCCAATGCCTGGTGAGTTGGACAGACGGATAGAAGCAGAGGGTTTGCTGAAAGAATCTGTTAATTTAATCAGAAAACTGCTGGATTTACACGGCCAAGGTAAAACCGAAGAGATGGCCTTGGAAGCCGCCTATTTTGCTGGGAAGTTCACATCCTACTGCGATCGGTATGAGGTGCTGTATGAGTAAGCCGAGAAGTCCTTACGAGATTCCGTTTCGCTCGCCACAGAAGGTTAGGCGCGAACCTTGGTACCTACAACCGCCTTGGCCCCTGACCATCTACTTCGTATTCTGGCCGCTTTGGTTAATTATCATCCCTCTTTTCGTGGGGATAGGCTACTTACGCAAATACTGGTTAGATGCTTGGGATGACATTCTGGAGTTGTGGGGTAGGTCTTATGTTGAACTCCCTGTAGCCATATTCCAGTGGCTCAAATCTTTGACTAGGAAATCTTAAATGACAAACCATAATTCAATTCCACCAATGCCAGAGAATTTCTCAACTGACGAACTTCTGGGTGGAGTCCCTCTACGCAGACATCTACTTAAAACGCCCGCACCTAAACCCCTCCCCGCTCAACGGCAGCAGGAGGCAGACAAGTTATTGACACAAATCTTCTCCGCATTAGAGGTGGCCTTCAAGGCCCTTGGGGCTAACGATATAACTGCGGCCAGTTATACATTAGGGGTTTGTCGGGGGTTTATATCTCAATATTGTGACCGCTATGAGGTGCCGTATGAGTGAACCGAGAAGTCCGTATGAAATTCCCCGGATACCAGCCGCACCGGGCCGTAAGAAAACATTTCGGGAAAAGTTCAGCCACTGGTATGGCACCTCTGTCTGGCGCATCTTCCTTATCGATTTGCCGGCATGGCCTCTTCTATTCGTGCTGACGCCCCTCGTGCACACCTTTCAGCGTGGAAGAAAGTGCCTGCGCTACATCTGGGCGGATACCAAATATATGTGGAAAGACCTCTGCTACGAAGTGCCACGGGAGTGGCTAGATTTGTGGAGACGTTCTCGCAAGGAAAAGAGAAATGACAAAACTGACCATCATCAATGACACCCACCTGGGTGTTACCCGCACTGCCGGGACGACCAAAGAGAGCCAGGAGCGCCTGACCAGAGCAATGCTGTTTGACTTCAACGACCTGCTGGAATCTGCCGAAGGTACAGACCTCCTAATCAACGGGGACCTTTTCGACCGCTTTGATGTAGATAAGCAGGTGGAGTTCCTGGTTTTCGGGATGCTCTTAAAGTGGTTGCGCGAAAACGCGGACAATCAACTGATCCTCGCCGCAGGCAACCACGACTTGTCTAAAGATTCCTCCCGCCGGTCGTCCTTCACTAATCTGTGCAAATACCTGAGCATTGCCCGAAACGGTGACGAACGTTTAGCGGGTCTGGCATTCGTGGATTCTGGCTTGTACGAATTTGAGACCTTCGCTGTGATCCCTCACATGCCGAACCAGGAATTGTTTGAAGCGGAATTGGATAAAGCCCTCCAACTACCCATTCATACCTTGTTCCTACATTGCAATTTCGACAACCACTTTGCCGCGCAAACCGACCACAGCCTGAATCTGTCGGCGGAACGGGCACAACAATTCGCCGAAAAAGGGGTACAACTGGTCTTGGGGCATGAGCACCACGGACGACATCTCGGCAACGTTCGAATCATCGGCAACCAAATCCCGTCCAGCATTGCAGACTGCCTCGACCCGAATAAGGTCAAACAGTACGCAGTGCTCGAAGGCCGTGAGCTCACGCTGCACGACTTCATGCCGGTGGAAGACGTCTTCGCCGAAGTGGATTGGCAAACCGACACGCTGCCGGATAAACAGTTCATCCGCGTTACGGGCGAAGCGACCTACGAGCAAGCCAGTGAAGTGGTACAACGCATTGCCGAATGGCGTAAGTCATCGGACGCCTTCGTTATCACCAACGCCGTGAAAGTCGGGACGTTGGACACGCAAACCGCGTTGCCGGACGTGCAATCCGCGTCCTTCGACGTGTGGCAGATGTTGCTGGAGAAGCTACCTGAAAACCTACGAGAGTTCGCTGAGGAGGTAAGAAATCATGAATGAAATTTTGCGTATCGCTAAAGCGAATTACCAGTTGGCTAAGGAGAAGCCGAGAGAGTCAAATCCGATGTATCTCGATGCGGTACAAGAGATTTGGGGTGCGGCGGGTCAGGGCAGACTGTTCGTTCAACTCACCCGTGTCTACGACCAGGAGTGTTACCGCCTGTTGAAGCAAGCGGTTGAGTTGTTAAAAGAAGACGGCTTTACCGTACATCACCCTGACGTGTATGGTGGCTACCGCATTGAAGGATGGGCGAATGATTAGAAATCTACAACTCAAAAACTTCCGCCAGCACACCGACCTCGCCCTGAGTTTCGACCAAGGCGTAACGGTGCTGCGCGGCGCGAATGAGGCAGGGAAGTCCACGGTGTTCGAGGCCATCGCCTACGCGCTGTTCGGTGCCCGTGCCACCCGTAACAACGAACTGACCACCTGGGGGCAGCCGGAAGGCAGCCATCAAGTGGTACTGACCTTCGAAATCAACGGGGTTGAATACACCATTAAGCGTAACGCCAAATCCGCCGAACTCAATTACGACGGTGGGCGCGTTACCGGACAGACCGACACGGCGCGGTTCTGCGAGCAACTGCTTGACCTGAAGTCTGGTATGGGTACCAAGTTGATGCTGGTACCGCAGAACGAAATGCGCGGCACCTTATCCGACGGCGGTGCCAAAACCACAGCGATGATTGAGCAGTTGGCTGACCTCGGGCAAGTCGAAGAAATCATCACCAAACTGCAAACCCACTGGCACACCGGCAAGACCGACCTGATTGAGCACAGTCTGGAGACCTTCAAGCAGCAACACGCGGAAGCAAAAGAAGAGTTGGCTGCAACCGAGAACCCGGAACAAGCGTTGCAGGACAAGTTGAAGGGGTTGAAGCAGCAACAACTTGAGTTTGGTGTACTGGACGTCGGGTTGATGATTATCTGTGGCGGACTGGAAAACGAACTCTCTGAAGCCGAGGAGGTCGAGAAACTGTCGCAGGAAATAGAACGTAGGACGTTGGTTGCACAGACCAAGTTGGAGGCTGTGCAGCGCACGTTGAGCGACCCTGTGCCGGAGTTTGACGAACGTGCCGTGGCACAAACCGAGGAATGGTTGGAGCACGCTCGAAGAGAGCAGGCGCTCTACCAAGACTGGCTGTCAATGAAGGATTACCAACCTGTCGCTCGTTCGACCAGAAGTGAAGAACAGTTGTGTGCTGATCTGGAGAGATTGGAAGAGGAGCGACAGGCTGTCGAACGGCAACTTGCCACCAACCAAGCCAGCCGGAAGTTGCTGTCTTCACAAATCAGCCATGACTTGACCTGCCCAACCTGCAAACGCGAGTGGGACGACGCGGATGCTCGACGCGCTGCCAACAAAGAGAAGATGGATGCCATCGACAATCTCTACATTGAAGAGCAAGAGTTATGTGATACGATCAACCGGATCGTCAGCGAACGTAACAGCGTGGATGGGTTGTTGAACCAGCCGTTAAAGTACCCGAAGATGCACAGTTTGTGGGAAGTGGTGGATGACGGCATGTGGCCGCCGCTTTTTCAATGGTCGGAGAATATTCCAACCAAAGTAACTGACGCCGACATCCGCGCTACTGAAAAAGAAGTGGCGGAAGCCCGTCTACAACAGCAACTCCATATCGAATTGCTCAACAAGCGACAAGCAGCGCAGGATCAGCAGGTCGCAGTGCAAGGCTTGCTGACCCAGTTGGAGGAAGTAAGACAAACGTTGCCGGTTCTGGAACGCTCGTCGCAGGAAGTGCGTCTCGAGTTGCACGACAAGCAACGTGAGTGGCAGGACGCGAAACGGAAGTTGGCGGAGCTCAACAGCGCAATCGAGAACTTCGATAAGCAACACCAACCTGTGCGGGATGCGTACCGCGCGTTGCAGAGGCGGGTGGAGCAAACAGCGGCAGAAGTTTCCCGCTATACCGAGGAACTGAATGCGGCCAGGCAAGCCAACGCACTGTTGAAAGCATTGCGGACGGTCAAGCCTCAACTGGCTAACCAAGTCTGGCAGACCGTGTGTAATACCGTGTCGCACTACTTCAGTTTGATGCGGAACCAACCGTCGGTAGTCAGCAAAGAAGCGGCGGGCTTTGCCGTGGACGGGCATGACACCGAATCGTTGTCCGGCAGCACCTTGGACATCCTGGGTCTCGCCATCCGCATTGCATTAACCAAAACCTTTATGCCGACTTGTCGGTTCTTGTTGTTGGACGAGCCTTTCGCAGCGTCGGACGCGGAACGTACAGCGCAGGCATTGGGTTTTATTTCATCGGTCGGCTTCGACCAGGTAGTCATCATCACGCATGAAGATGCGACGGAGGCCGTGACTGACAATCTGATTACGATTTAAGTATAATCTATGACCGGCGGACCTTTATAAAGGCCGCCGGCTTTTAACCAAAAGGGGTTTATTATGGACCAAGCAAGTAAAGCCAAGTTGGCAGAACTGAAAAGCAAACTACAGAGAGAAGGGTTTGACCAGGAGGTTCCGGCAGACCGGAAGAAGTGGCCGAGATTCCTTCAGGACGTAAGAGAAGCAACCGGCTTGGGCGGTATCCCTTTTTGGAGATTATTCGGCGTATCTCAGAGCACCGGCTACAGTTGGAGCAATCCGGGTGCGAACCGTATTTGTCCGCCGGAGGTCATGGCGAAAGTCGCCGATGCGCTTGGACTAAAGTTCGCGGAACTCGCCGATCCGGAAGACCTGTTATATAAAGTGGCGGGTTTGCCGCCGGAGTGGCGGGAGTTCGTGGGACTGGCTTACCAGCACGGATTGACTCTGACGGACTTACAAAACTACCTGAAGATTAGATCGATGTTTTCAGAATAAATTTAGATAAACAAAACCCTGTACCAGTTTGGTACAGGGTTTTTCTTTGGAGGTTTGCCATGAAGACCTATAACGTGCAGGAGGCTGCGGGTATCTTGAAATGCCATCAGGATTCGATTCGCCAGATGTGTAAAACAGGCGAGTTACTCGCGTTTAAGGCCGGTCGCGCCTGGGTAATCACTGAAGCAGCACTTGAAAACTACATCGCCGCGAAGCAGAATAGCCAACAGCAAGCGGTGATTGGCAGAAGGAGTAAAGAACGATGTCAATCTATCGGAACAAGTACGGGATATATCAAATATCCTTTAGAACACCAAGCGGTGAGCGCTTTAGACGCACTACTGGGACCACAGACAAACAGCTTGCCCAGGAATTGCACGACAAACTGAAGCATGACATGTGGAGGCAGGAACACCTCGATGAAAAACCGAAACACCTGTGGGACGAAGCCTGCATCCGCTGGATACAAGAAAACCAAGGCAAGAAAAGCCTGTCAGCCGACAAGATAAAGATAAGGTTGCTAACCGAGTTGCGTGGTCTGCCGCTTGAGATGCTAACCCGTGATCTCATTCATAGTGTAGTGAACAAGCGGCCAGTGACTGGTAGTACCAAGAATAGATACTTTGCCCTGATACGCGCCATCCTGAACAAATGCGTGAACGAATGGGACTGGCTAGACAAAGCCCCCAAGCTCAAACTCCATAAAGAGCCGAAGAAACGTATCAGGTGGCTGTATCCCGAGGAAGCACAGCGGCTGGTAAACGCCTTGGCGCACCTACCCTATATGCAGCATCTGGTTATATTCTCGCTCGCTACCGGATTGAGACAAGCCAACGTGCTCAATCTCAAATGGGAGCAGATAGACCTACGGCGGCAGGTGGCCTGGATTTATCCCGACCAAGCCAAAGCCGGGAAAGCGATAGGTGTACCGCTCAATCACACCGCCATGCAAGTGCTAATGGATAGACCGCGTGTCAGCGATTATGTGTTCACGCATAGCAAAGGCGAACGGGTTAAATCCATCAGCAGCCGTGTGTGGCGC